>JALYXC010000079.1 GCA_030947315.1 Verrucomicrobiota bacterium
GTCAAACTTTCTGAAGTCGAAAGCGCCACCCGAAAATGGCCGATGGCATGTTGCTTAAAATCCGATTCAAATTTCAGCCGCACTTTGAGACTCGTGCCGCCGGGAAATCCCACAGGTTGTTTGGCAATAAAAATCGCCTGCCGATTGGTGCGATGTTCGGCTTCATTGCCGCTCACGGCCCAGCCGGTTTTGGGATTGCCATCCAGCGCCGCTTTTACGTTGAAATCTTTCTGACTAAAATCCGCGAGGGCGGCCGAAAATAATACTGGATATTTATTGAGCGGCTTCGGATCCGCCGAAAAATAAAAACCGGAATCGCCGCCGTTGTTATTTATTTTGAGCAACAATTTATTTTCACCCGAGGCCAGATGAAGCACCAATTTGTCATCGTCAGCTTTGACGGCGCGATTCGCATTGGTGGCAAAAAGTTTTTGGCCATTGAGCCAGACTTGCAGGCCGTCATCGCTGCCAAGTGAAATCATCATGGGCCGCGCGTTGGTGACAGTGATGGTTCGGAAAACATAAGTCGCCGCAATGTCGCTCGAAAGTTTATTCGTGACACCATCTTTCCATTCCGGTTTTTCCACCCAGCGGAGGCCGCTGGCATTAGTTTGAGCGAAATTAATTTCGTTGGTTTCTTTGATGAACGCTTTGCTAAAAGCTTTCTGGCCCGTGTTGGCTTTGAATGGACCCAGCGCGCGCCAATTTCCCAAGAGCGGCGCATTGGTTTCGGATTCATTTTTGTTAGTCGCCAAAGTTTCGGCTTCCGCTTCCAACGCCGTTAGAACGAAATTTCCATTCGTGCTGCGGCTGGCGCCCTGCAGCGGCAAACTCTCATCCGTCAACGCTTCCAGACGAAGTCCCGCAATATTCTGGAGCGGAGTTTTCAGGGAAAGGATATAAGTATCGTTATCCGCGTTGGTGCCGGTGACCAAAACTGATTGATCTTCCAGCTTTTTAAAAGTAGCGCCACCCGCCGAAGAAATTTCTTCAGGCAAAATGGGCGTCCAGCTTTCCTGCACATTTCTATTGACGGATTGTTCCCATTGATTTTGCGCGGCATCAAACTCGGGATTGGGTTCTTCAATTCTTTTTTTAAATTGCGTTTCCAGCGTGGCGATTAAATTAGTTAATTCCCTCGAACGGACCTCTTGTCCGGGCGAAGGAACTTTCATGCTGGGAACAGGATTTTCTTTGGCGCCATCAATTCCTTTTTCGGGAATGTTGTTGAAGAAGGCGTAGAACTGATAAAATTCTTTTTGGGTGAACGGATCATATTTATGATCGTGACATTCGCAACAAGCCATCGTGCTTCCGAGCCAGACCGCCGAAGTTGTTTGCACTCGGTCCACGACATATTTCGTGGCGTATTCTTTCGGGTCCGCGCCGCCTTCAAAATTCACCATGTTGTTCCGATTAAATCCGCTGGCAATTTTTTGTGCAACGGTCGCGTTCGGCAACATATCGCCCGCCAGTTGTTCAATGGTGAACTCGTCGAACGGCATGTTTTTGTTAAAAGCATTTATGACCCATTGCCGCCAAAGCCACATATCGCGATGATTATCAATATGATAACCGTTGGTGTCAGCGTACCGCGCCAGATCAAGCCAGACTTCCGCCATTCGTTCCCCGAAAGCCGCAGACGCGAGAAGGCGGTCCACTAATTTTGCGTAGGCATTTTTGCTCTTGTCGGCCAGAAATGCGTCCACTTCTGCAATCGTCGGCGGCAAACCAGTTAAATCAAAAGTAACGCGGCGAATCAGTTTTGTTTTGTCCGCTTCAGACGATGGCTGCAAACCGTCCTTCTCGAGGCGCGCCAGAATAAAATTATCAATCGCGTTGCGCGGCCAGGAGCGATTTTTAACTTTCGGAATTTCGGGCCGTTCCGGTTTGAGATAAGCCCAATGACCCTTCCATTCCGCGCCTTGTTTGACCCAGCGCGCCAGCAAATCTATTTGCGCTTTGGAAAGTTTTTTTTCCGACTTGATCGGCGGCATTTGATCGTCGTCGGTCGCTGTAATACGACGAATCAATTCGCTCTGCTCAGGCTGGCCGGGGACGATGGGAATTTTCCCGTCCTCCAATTTTTTAAACGGTTCTTCATTTCGATCAAGGCGCAGGCCGGCCTTGCGTTTATTGGAGTCGGGACCGTGACAAGGGTAACAATTTTCTGAAAAAATCGGGCGGATATCGCGATTGTAATCCACGCGATTTTTACTTTTTTCCTGGCCGAATAAAGATAAAGTTCCGCCCAGAAAACTTCCGATTAAAATCCAATTGAAAAATGTCCCATTCATCACAAAAATCGCATTGTCGCAACTCTTACTAGACTAGCCTAAGCTCAATTTTCTTCAATTTTTAATCTCGTTTGTTTATCTTTTGTCTCGTTAATTCGTCGGGCGCGATCATAAATTTTGCCATGAGTTTTCCTTGGAGAATTGAACTTTGCCGCTGGGCGCGAAGACTTCTGACGATTCTATTTTTCGCGCTTTTCGCGGACCGCTCTTTCGCGGAAACCACTAATTTTCTGGACGCAAATCGTCTGACCTATCTCGATAGCGCCGATCCATTTTATCCCAATTTAAATTTTCCAAAACTCATCACTCCGCAATGGATTGGCGAACCGGAAGTGGAAGCCGTCGTCGTTCTCGCCATTGATGACATGAACGGAACAGAGCCTTACGAAAAATTTCTTCGCCCGATTTTAGAGCGGCTAAAAAAAATTGATGGTCGCGCTCCCGTCAGCATTATGACCGTTGGCGCGAAACCGGATGACCCGCAACTTCAAACCTGGCTTAAAGAAGGTCTTTCGATTGAAGTCCACACGCTCACTCATCCATGTCCGCTTTTTGCGAATGGAAATTTCGATGCCGCCGCGCAAACCGTTTTCGGCTGCTTTGATTTGATGGGAAAAATTCCCGGAAATAAACCGGTCGCTTATCGAATGCCGTGCTGCGATTCCATCAACAGCCTCAGCCCGCGTTTTTTTGCGGAAATTTTTAATTACGCAACTACAAACGGAAATTTTCTCCACATTGATTCTTCCGTGATGAACATCACGACGACGAACGACCCAGTCTTGCCACATGAATTGACAACCGACTCCACCGGAAAAGAAAAATTTCGCAAATATATTCCGTTCCCTTCGTTCACCACGACGATTGAGAATTATCCTTATCCGTACGTAATTGGAAAACTTTGTTGGGAATTTCCCGGCGCGTTGCCGAGCGATTGGGAAGCGCAAAATATTCATGGCAAAACCAATCCGATTACAACGGCTGATTGGAAAGCCGCGCTCGATATCACCGTTTTGAAACAAGGAACTTTTAATCTGATTTTTCATCCGTACGGTTGGTCAAGTCCCGCGCAAATCATTGAATTGATTGATTACGCCACGGACAAATACGGCAACAAAATCAAATTTTTAAACTTTCGCGAAGCGCAGGAACGATTGAATAAAAATCTTTTGTCCGGCCAGCCGCTTCGTTCCGAAAACGGCGAGGACAATGGAGTTCGTCTGCTTGATTTAAATAATGACGGCTTCATGGATGTAATTATTGGCAATGAAACCCTTCGCCGAACACGCATTTGGAACAATGCAAAAAAAACCTGGAGCGATTCGAATTTTCCAATTTCACTCCGCGAAAACGAAATCTGTTTTGGCGTTGTTCACACGAACGGTTTTGTTTCGATGCTCGTGCGCAACGAAACTTTTGGCGGCGGCTGGCATTTCAACGGCGCGAAATGGATCGAAGATAAAACATTTTTAAACGGTTTGGAAATCAATGGAGAAAAGATTTTCACCCAAAAAAATAAAATGGATCGCGGCGTTCGCTTTCGTGATTTAAACAACGATGGACGCTGCGAATTAATTGTTGGCAACGAAAATAAAAATGCGATTTTTTCCTGGTCGCCTGAAGAAAAGAAATGGCAAAACCTTCCGTTTGCTTTGCCCGAAGGAGTTTCAATTGTAGACAAAAACGGTCGCGACAATGGTCTGCGTTTTATCGATTTAAACGGAGACGGTTTTGATGACATTATTTTTCAAATGAGGAAAAATATTCGGTTCATCTTTTCAACAAAGAAGATTTTGTCGGCCTGCCTCGCGGTTGGTCAACGACGGTGAAATCCGGCAAGCGCGGCGATGCAGATGAGATTCCGATGATCGTTCGCGGCGGCGCGCATCCCAACAATGGCGCGTGGTTTCGCAATAATTTTCTCTGGGTGCAAAACGAAGACACCGCGAAAATGCCTGACATTGTTGATCGTCGTTCGTTTAAAGATTTGATTTCGCTTAAAGCTGACGCCGCAAAATCGCCGCAGGATTCGCTCGCCGCGATAAAAGTTTTCCCTGGTTTTAAAGTTGAACTCGTCGCGAGCGAGCCGCTGATTGAAGATCCGATTGCTTTCGACTGGAGCGCGGATGGAAAATTGTGGGTCGTCGAAATGCGCGATTATCCTCTCGGCCTCGATGGCAAAGGAAAACCGGGCGGCAGAATTCGTTTTCTCGAAGACACCAATGGCGACGGTCGTTACGACAAATCCACAATTTTTCTCGACGACATTCCGTTTCCAAATGGAATTATTCCGTGGCGCAATGGCGTGATTATCAGCGCCGCGCCGGAAATTTTTTACGCGGAAGATTCCGACGGCGATGGCAAAGCCGATATTCGCAAAACACTTTTCCAAGGATTCGGCGAAGGCAATCAGCAGCATCGGCTCAACGGTTTTGATTACGGTTTGGATAATTGGATTTACGGCGCGAACGGCGACAGCGGTGGCGAAGTTACTTCCATGCTGACTGGAAAAAAAGTCAATATTAACGGGCGCGATTTTCGTTTTCGTCCTGATGACGGCGCGTTTGAATCGGAAAGCGGCGAGACACAATTTGGCCGGCATCGCGATGATTGGGGAAACTGGTTCGGCAATAATAATCCGGCGTGGCTGTGGCACTATTTATTTCCCGAACATTATCTCGCGCGCAATCCGCATTTGCCCGTGAAGGATACAAAAAATTATC
>JALYXC010000085.1 GCA_030947315.1 Verrucomicrobiota bacterium
AGGTAATGGAATTGAGATCGTCAATTTTTCCGAAGTGACCGTAATTGGTCGTCTTGGAATAAATCGGGCGAAGAAGATTTAGCTGTTTGACAATGGCGGCGGGTTTGAAATTAAACACTTCGCGAACGGCTTGTTCAATTGCCTCATCGCTCACGGTGCCCGTGCCAAAAGTATCCACACAAACCGAGACCGGTTCAGGATGACCAATGGCATACGCAAATTGGATTTCCGCGCGCGTGGCCAAGCCAGCCGCCACAATATTTTTCGCCACGTAACGTCCCATGTACGCTGCGCTTCGATCCACTTTGGACGGATCTTTGCCGCTGAACGCCCCGCCGCCGTGACGGCCCATGCCGCCGTAACTGTCTACAATAATTTTGCGCCCAGTCAAACCAGTGTCGCCTTGCGGACCGCCCACGACAAAACGGCCGGTTGGGTTAATAAGAAATTCCGTTTTTTTATCGAGCATTTCGGCAGGCAAAACTTTTTGCACAATTTCTTTTATGCAAAAATCTTTAATCTCCTTGTGTTTTACATCGGCCGAATGTTGCGTGGAAATAACGACGTTGGTGATGCGCACCGGCTGCCCATTTTCGTATTGCACGGAAACCTGGCTTTTCGCATCGGGCCGGAGCCATTTGACTTTGCCGCTTTTGCGAATGCGAGTCAGTTCGCGGCCGAGACGATGGGCAAACATAATCGGAGCAGGCATGAGTTCGGGCGTTTCGTCGCAGGCATAACCAAACATCAACCCTTGATCGCCGGCGCCTTGTTCATTGGTGTCTTTGCCGTCAGCCTCACGCGCATCCACGCCTTGAGCAATGTCGGCGCTTTGCGTTGTAATCACATTCGTGATGAAAACTTTGTCCGCATGAAAAACATCATCGTCATTGACATAACCGATGTCGCGAATGGCCTGGCGAACAATTTCGTTGTGCGCCAGTTTGGCTTTGGTCGTGATTTCGCCGCCGACCACGACGAGGTTACTTTTCGCGTAGGTTTCACAAGCGACGCGGCTTCTGGGATCTTGCGCGAGGCAAGCGTCCAGAATCGCATCGGAAATGGTGTCGCAGACTTTATCGGGATGGCCTTCGCCGACCGATTCGGAAGAAAAAATATAATTTTTGCTCATTGATTTTTGTTACGGGTTAATTTGACATATTGACGTATCAGGATGAGATGATATATGAAATTGGAAGCGCGTCAACTTTATTTTAATTTTTTTTAAAAAATAATTTAAGCAAACGAAGCGAGGAGTTTTATGCCAACCACCTTAAAAAAACGAAGTCATCAATGGATTGACGCGCGCAGTTTCGCGATGTGCCGGTTGATCGCGGAAAAAATTCGGCGCGAGCCTGAACTGTTTCAGAAAGTTTTGGCGACCCTTCATCGCTGGAAAAAAATAAAGAAACCAATTCCACGGGCCTTGTTGGAATGGGAAAATATTATTGACCACAGTTCGGTGGAACACGTTCTGGAAATTCTCCTTCAAGATAATGATGAAGGGCAAAGGCTCCGGCAGAGCGATCCGTTTGTTGGAATAATGACTGAAGCGGAACGGCTCCAAATCCTCGCCGAGTATGAAAAAATTGGAGTATGAAACAGTTGTCAGTCACAAAGATTTTTCTGGGAATTTCTGTTCTGATGCTTCCAGCATTGGCCGAAGCCGCAACTGTTTCCAAAGACGCAAAGCCTCCCATTCCTCCGGATTTATTTTTTGAGTATCCCTACGTAGCCGACGACGAAAATGCTATCATCAATTGGCGCAGAGCAGCTCAAATTTTGGTCCCACTCGAGGAAAAAGAAAGAGAAATTATCGCCTACTGCTGGACTCCGGGAGCGAAGACCCCATCAAATGAATACAGAAACCAACTGGAAACCTGGTTGCGTCGCAATAAAGAGGCGCTTGAACTTTTCGAGGCCAGTCTGAAAAAGCCGAAGGCGCAGTGGCCGGAACGAAACGCGCAAAACGTCCAAAAGGAACTAATCGGATTTCCCCAATTGATTCGCGCGCGTTTGTTGGAAGCAGACCTTCTCGCCGAGAAAGGACAATTCAACCAAGCGCAGGAATCATTGCTCCAAAGCTTGCGGCTGGTTGAATTCGGTTTGGACGGTGATGGCGCGTTGCTGCATTACCTGGTTTGCGGCAACACACGAACTCTGGTTCAAAACGGAATTCTGCGTTTCGCCACTCATCGCGAACTGCCAGCTTCGGCACTTGAAGACCTTTTAAAAAATCTTCCCAGCATTGATAATGAAACGAATCTTTATGCGAAAACTTTGCGAGTCGAATTCCTCACTGCTTACGCTGGGCTAAATCTAAAAAAACTGGCTGAGGATTGGTCAAAAGTTCCCGCGGACGGTTTGGCCATGATTGGTTATCCAGAAGAATTTCGTCGGCCATTCAAAGTTTTCCTCGATCCATCCTTAATTTTGCAACACCCGAAACCAATTGATGTTCGCGCGGGAATCGAAGGAACCATTCGCAATTATAGAATTTATCGGACGAACTCTTTTTCACGATGGGCTGACCGCGACCAGACAGTAGAGAAGGAAACCGCGAAGATCCAAGCGAAGCTCAAACGCGATATTAAACTACTGATGAAACTGGTCGAGAACGAGCCGCTCCCGTTGACCAAACAAGCCGTCGAGAGAGCGCGCGTAGCTTATTTAAAAATCGAAAATCCGATCGGCAGAATTTTCCATTGTTCGACTAATCTAATTACAAGAAATGCTACCAAAGTTTTTCGTTATCGCACCGAACGCGAAGCAATCCGCGCCACGCTTGCCATCCTAATCTTTGAACGACGTAAAGGACAGTTGCCCGCCACCCTTTCTGATTTAGTCGAAGAAAAAATTCTACATTCTCTCCCAAATGATCCATTTGCAGACGCGCCTCTTTTTTATTCCCGAGAAAACCGTATCGTTTGGAGCGTCGGTGAAAACGGAGTCAACGACGGCGGAGATAAAGATCAGGAATTTCATTGGCTCGGTGAGGATGCCGTTTGGCAGATACCAGAGATAAAATAGATGTCTTCCACTTTAAAATCTCTTCGCGCGCTTTCTGATCCGACGCGCCTGCGCATTGTGGCGTTGCTGGAAAAAAATGAGTTGTCCGTCGCTGAGCTGCAAGAAATCACGCGGCTCGGGCAATCACGCATTTCAACGCATCTCGGTCTTTTGCAGGAATCCGGTTTGCTCCAATCGCGGCGCGAGGGAAAACGAACTTTTTATAAACTCAACGAGAATGATGATCAGGTGGCCCGCGAATTTATTCAACTGGCCATGCGCGGCGCGAAAGAAATGGCCGAACATTTCGCTGATAAACTAAATCTCAGACGCATTCTCGCGCGACGCAATGAACAGGCGCAGGTTTATTTCAATCAAGTCGCGGGAAGATTTGATCGCAGTTACGGGCCGGGCCGTTCCTGGCAGGCGTTTGGACATTTGCTGTTGCGCATTTTGCCTCCCATTGTCGTGGCGGATCTAGGATCGGGCGAAGGTTTGCTCAGTGAACTTCTTGCCCGGCGCGCGAAAAAAGTAATCGCGGTGGACAATTCGGAAAAAATGGTCAAGTTCGGCGCGAACAAAGCGAAAAAAAACCGGCTGAAAAATCTGGAGTTTCGCTTGGGCAATCTGGAAGATCCGCCCATTGAACCGAACAGCGTTGACC
>JALYXC010000097.1 GCA_030947315.1 Verrucomicrobiota bacterium
ATGGCGGACACACTTATATCCCGGAAGAGTTCTACCTTAAGAAATCCATTCCTTTGGTAGGCATCGGACACCAGAACGGCACATGTCGATTCGGAGCGGATGCGAAGACTTCAGTGTTGAATCTCGACTGCCGCACGCACGACATCGAGAATCTTTACGTCGTGGATGGTTCTTTCTTTCCATCCTGTGGAGCCGTTAATCCGTCGCTCACGATTGTCGCCAATGCGCTGCGGGTCGGGGACCATTTGCTCGAGCGTCTCCGGTAAAGAATCAAAATGGCTAAACGCCTCGAAATTCTGACCGTGTATACCGCCGGCTTGATTCAAGGCGTGGCGCTGGTCACATTCCCAGCGGCGAACGCCGTATTCACGAGTTCCAGCGAATATGGTTTATCAAGTTCGGAATACGGCGGAATGTTTGTGCCGCAGGCCGTCATGGCCATTATCTCCTCGCTGCTTGGCGCGGGATTGAGAAAACGTCTCGGCACCAAACGCATTTTTATGCTGGGGCTGGTCGCCAACCTGCTGGCCATGACCCTGCTCGTCGCGAGCCGGTTCGTGATGAAGGAACATTCATTGGCTTATGGGATTCTGCTGGCCGCGACCGCCTGCCTGGGAATTGGCTTTGGCTCCACCGTGCCGGCAGTCAATACGTTTGCCGCCACATTTTTCCCCAAAAAGGTGGACCGGGCAGTGCTGGTGCTCAACGCGCTTTTGGGTTTAGGAACGGCGCTCGCACCGGTTTTTATCGCGCTGTTTGTGGGACTCGGAATCTGGTGGGGACTGCCGTTGCTTGTTGGCGCGCTGATTCTCGGACTGCTGCTGTTCAGCGCTGGTCAGGCATTAAAGGACGGCGCGAATTCTCACGCCGCGAACAAAGGCAAAATTAAATTCCCGGCACGGTTTTGGATTTTCGCCTCCTTTGCGTTGCTCTACGGCTTGTGCGAGACCATGAACGGCAACTGGGCGGTGCCTTACATGACAAAGCATTTTGGCACGAGTGTAGCCAAGGCGTCGCTCGGGCTGGCCGTTTTTTGGGGCATGGTGACTGCCGGACGCATCCTGTTCGCCGCCATTGAAAAATGGTTTCCAGAAAAACTCGTTTGCCGGGTCTTGCCGTTCGTGGTTGCCACCGCTTTCGTGGCCACTGCCGTCGTGCCGAAAACCAGTTCGTTCCTCGGCATCCTGACTTTTGCGCTGGCGGGACTCGGTTGTTCGGCGCTGCTGCCGTTGACCATCAGTTTCGGCCAGAAGGAACTGACGGCCAGCGCCGCTTCGGCGGCGGGCGGTCTGATTGCTTTCTACCAAATCGGCTACGGCATCGCCGCCTTTGGCGTCGGCCCGTTGCAAACGTGGGCACATCTGGACTTGAACATCATCTACGGCGGAACAGCGGTTGTCGCAGTCGTGATGTCGGCGCTATCTTTTGTCGTAACGAAAACATCGCAATGATCGGGATAAAAACCGTGGCAACCGTCAAGATCATCTCCCAATCCCACCCGCGTGGAGGGTTATTGAATGAGTGATCTCTTTTTTGCCCGTTCGCAGATGGCCATGTCTCTTGTGTTCCACATTATATTTGCGGCACTCGGGATCGGGATGCCGTTGCTCATGGCCATCGCCGAGGGAGTCTATCTCCGCACCGGTCAGGCGGTGTATCTCGATCTCTGCAAACGCTGGTTGCGCGGCACCGCCATTCTCTTCGTGGTGGGCGCTGTGTCCGGCACGGTGCTGTCCTTCGAACTCGGTTTGTTATGGCCGGGATTCATGGAAAAGGCCGGGGCGATTATTGGCATGCCCTTTTCGTTGGAAGGTTTCGCTTTTTTCACGGAGGCAATCTTTATGGGCGTATACGTCTATGGCTGGAACCGCCTTTCGCCTTTTCTGCACTGGCTTTCGGGCGTGGGCGTCGCCGTCAGCGGTATCGCTTCCGGTATTTTCGTTGTGACGGCCAATGCGTGGATGAACTCGCCCGCCGGTTTCAAGATTGTGGATGGCAAGATTACCGATATTGACCCGATCGCGGCCATGTTCAATCCGTTCAGCTTTCATGAAGTCCTGCACATGACCCTGGCGGCCTTTGTTGCCACGGGCTTCGCCGTGGCGGCGGTCCATGCGTTTTTCCTGTTGCGAGACAGGCGCAGTCAGTTTCATCGCAGCGCGCTGGGTATTGCGCTGGCCGTTGCCTGCGTCAGCATCCCGTTGCAACTCTTGAGCGGCGACCTCATCGCCCGTTCCGTGAGCCGGTTGCAGCCTGCCAAACTCGCGGCGATGGAAGCGCATTACCGGACGGAAACTGGAGCGCCCTTGCTCATCGGTGGAATTCCGGACGATGCGCAGCGCCGGACCGAATACGCGTTACGCATTCCGGGTGGCTTGAGTTTTCTTCTCACGGGCAACCCCAATGCCAAGGTCGTCGGGCTGGAAGAGTTCCCGGTGGGCGACTGGCCGAACGTGCGCATTGTTCATTGGTCGTTCGATATTATGGTCGGCTCGGGAATGGCGATGCTCACGTTGGCCGTGTGGTCGGGCTGGCTCGGGTGGAAGCGCCGAGGGCTGCCCGATTCTCCGTGGCTGCTACGCGCACTGGTCACCGCCGGGCCGTTGGGGTTTGTCGCGATCGAAGCTGGTTGGGTTGTCACCGAAGTCGGGCGCCAGCCCTGGGTGATCTACGGCGTGATGCGCACGCAAGACGCCGTCACGCCGATGCCTTGGATTGTCGTGCCTTTCGTCGTGTTCACGGGGATATACCTTTTTCTCGCCTTCATCGTTATCGTCCTGCTGCGCCGCCAGTTTGTGGAAACATCAAAGCCGGTTTCCGAATCGTTGCGGAGTTCAATCCATGCTTGAACTTATCGTTGCCATTTTCATTATGCTGTCAATGGTCATGTATGCCCTCATGGGCGGCGCGGATTTTGGGGGAGGCATGTGGGATTTGCTGGCGGCAGGGCCACGCGCCACACGGCAGCGGGTGGCCATCGCCGAAGCCATTGGTCCCATTTGGGAGGCCGACCATGTTTGGCTCATCCTCGTGATTGTCCTGCTGTTCACCGGTTTCCCGAGTGGGTTCGCCGTGATGATGACCGCGCTGAATATTCCATTAACCCTGATGCTCATCGGCATCGTGCTACGCGGCTCGGCTTTTATTTTCCGCAAATATGACACCAAGTCGGTCGGGGTGCAGCGCCGATGGAGCGAGGTGTTTGGCGCCGCCAGCGTTTTTACTCCGTTTTTCCAGGGCGTTATCATCGGAGCGTTGGCTACGGGTCAGATTCGCGTCGTGAATGGTCAAGTGGTTACAGGTTTCTTCGCGGGATGGTTGACGCCATTTGCCTTCTCCTGCGGCGTGTTCGCGATGGTAATGTTTGCGTTTTTGGCGGCCACTTACCTGACCGTCGAGACGACGCATCAGCCCGATCTCCAAAATGATTTTCGACGGCGGGCGCTTTGGTCCGGCGTGGCACTGGTTCCTATTGCAGCGGTGGTTTTTCTTGCCTCCGAACAGGGCGGGCCCGAACTGTTCCATGGCTTGACGCGCTGGTGGGCGCCGCTGCTATTG
>JALYXC010000301.1 GCA_030947315.1 Verrucomicrobiota bacterium
GATCAATGTCGTTTTAAAAAATTCATTCCAGCCGTTGATGATATAACTGCGCGGAGCAAAATCGGCGGGCACAGCGTTGCTCGATAAAACTCTATTTCCGCCAGACAACGGCGCATTGGTGGTTTCACTCGGACATTTTAGAATTTTTAAATCGTGATAAGTCGGTTGCAGGAGAGTTGTCCAATGATTTGTTTTCGACCGCGGCGTCAATTCTTCATCGTTATCTCCAGCGTACATCGTCAGCGAGAGGCCGAGTTGTTTCTCGTTATTTAAACAGGCGATGCGCCGCCCAGCTTCCTTGGCGCGGCCCAAGGCGGGCAAAAGCATTCCCGCCAAAATAGCGATAATGGCGATCACGACCAGAAGTTCGATCAAGGTAAAGGCTTTCGCTTTCAAATTCATATTTTGGAACAGACGCCCCGCCGATTTGGTTTGTTACAAGGAACGTCCGCGCGATTGGACGAGGCGAGGCGATTTGGAAATTCAAATTATTTCGCGAGATGACAAGCGGCCCAATGGTCGGGCGAAATTTCGCGCAGTGGCGGAATTTCCATTTTGCAATGATCAATCGCAATCGGACAACGTGGATGAAATGGGCAACCGCTCGGCGGATCAATGGACGAAGGAACATCGCCGGGCAAAACAATTCGGGCGCGTTTGGAATCGGGATCCACTACGGGCACCGCCGAGATTAAAGCCTGCGTGTAAGGATGTTTCGGCTCTTCAATAATCTTTTTAGCGGAAGAGAGTTCGACAATTTTTCCCAGATACATCACCATGACGCGGCGGCTGATATGTTTTACGACTGCTAAATCATGCGCGATAAAAAGATAAGCGATGCCGCGTTCGGCCTGTAAATCCTGGAGCAAATTGATGATTTGCGCCTGCACGGAAACATCGAGAGCGGAAACCGGTTCGTCGCAAACAATTAATTCAGGCTCGACGGCAAGGGCGCGAGCGATGCCGAGGCGTTGTCGCTGGCCCCCGGAAAATTCGTGCGGATAACGTCCGGCATGTTGCTCATTCAGACCAACCGCTACGAGAAGTTCGCGAATTCTTTTTCTGCGGCTCAAAGAATCCCGAGCGAGTTTATGAATGTCCAGAGCTTCGCCGATAATTTCCTCGACCGACATTCGCGGATTAAGCGACCCAACCGGATCTTGAAAAATCATTTGCAAACGACGACGAATGGCGCGCAAATTTTTTCCGTTCAATTGCGCAATATCTTTCTCTTCAAATAAAATGCGGCCGGAAGTTGGCTCAATTAATTTAATAATGGCGCGGCCCAGCGTGCTTTTGCCACAACCGCTTTCGCCAACCAGTCCCAGAGTTTCGCCCGGCTCAATGACAAAACTCACGCCATCCACCGCTTTCACGTAAGCGCGCACATGACTGAACAATCCCGGCTTCACCGGAAAATGAACTTTGAGATGTTTGACTTCGAGAAGAGTCATTAATGGCTCCGCTGTAATAATGGTTTATAGAGCGGTAGATAAACAATCTGATTGGTGGATTCTTCTGGTCCGCCTGCTTTGGCAACGAGTTCCAAATCCGCGACGCATTGGCCGATTGAAACTTCCATTTGTCGCGCAAAAATTACTTTCGCGAATGTTTTCCCCGCGCGAAGACGTTTAACTGTTTCAGCGAGCAAATCTTGATCCTGCGTAAATAAAATTCGGCCAAGTTGAATGGCTCGATCCAGTAATTTTGAATCCGAAAATTCTGTGGTGCTGTCTTGTTGCGCCGTCAGAACCTCCACGCCACGCCGTCGTAAACCTCGCGTAATGGCCAGAGGCACATGCACATCCATATAAAGCAAGAGACTCACACTGACCGCGCGAGGGCGCGCAAACGCTTTTGCAGCGGCGACTCAACTGTCGAGGCGCGCAGAACATCGAATTCCTTTAAATCTTTTTCCATCTCTGCTTCAAACTCCGCGTGGTGATCATAATAAAAAGACAAGGCCGCATGAATTTCTGCAAGTGAAAGATACGAATGCTGTTCGTGGATTTCGTCCGCGCTCCAACCGTAAGCCAAATGGTCGAGAACAACTTCCATGACCTTCACATTTTTTCCGACAATCCAAACGAGACCTTTTTCGTCCCGAACGAGATGGGCAATAGTTTCCGCTGTTGTCATGTTGAAAATTTATCGCCGTTCCGAAAACTGCGCAATAACAACGTTGCTTAACACCGGCAACGGCTTGATCGAAATAGGACTTTTAGATTTTTACTGGAGAGAAATTTATTTGTGTTCCCCGCTTTCAGGCCTTCGGATAATTTTTTGCAAAATCACGGGCGCCGTGCAACACCCGCCAAATTTGGATGTGGTCGGAAAGTTCGCGATAGAAAATTAAAAAAAACGGCGAAAACCAAAAACGTGCCACGAGCGGAGATCTTCAAAACCTAAATCAAATCGCGAACGCCCAAGTCCAGGATTTCGGGCAAGAAGTTCAAAGCTGTCATAAGCCGATTCAAGAAATTTGCGGGCGACATTCGGATCATGTTGCCGTAGATAATGGGCGGCATCCTGCAAATCACAGAAGACATATTCACTTTCTTCCCGGCCTGGTTTCATTCCAGACTTTTGAAAAGGCGACCGAGGTTCTCGCGATTGCCAGAACGAAATTTACCTTTGGCTGCCGCAGCAAGTTTTTCGTGAAGCTGGGGCGGGTCTGCTGATTCGTTGACAAGAGGCCAATTCCATTCGGCCCAGAGCAACGCTTCAAGTTCCGCGCCCTCCGCCGCGGAAAGGTGGTCAATGGCTTGTTTAATTTCAGCAACCGAACTCATGGTGAAAAAATTAAACCTGTGTCGCCGTAACGTCAATTGTGCAATGATCCAAACGAATCTCCGTCAACAGTTGGAATATTTTTGTAGCTCGATAATCTGGAATCTTAAAATTGTTTTCCAACAGGTTGAAAATTTCGTGAATTCCACAGAGGTGTCCCTTTACTTGCTCTTAAAATTTTTAACAGAAGTTTTTATGTATTCTCGATTAGTTCGCTTGATGGATCGGCAGAGACGCGGTGTCGCTCAATTTTTTCAGACGCCAGCCTCGGCGAGTTAAAATCGTCAAGATAGCCGGCAAAAAAGTCAAACCCGCTATCATGCAAGTAAAAACTCCCACCGACATGACAGAACCGAGGCTGGCAATGCCTTGATGCTTAGCGAGAATCAAACTGCCGAAACCAGCAATCGTATTTAAACCAGAAACTAAAACTGCTTTCCCGGTGCTTTTACCAAAAATACTCGGGTTCTGTTCTTCAGCAAAACGATTTAATATATGAATTCCATTCGTCACGCCAATGCCGATGACCAACGGCAATGTCATAATATTCGCCGGATTAAAAGGAATTCCAAATGCGCCCATGATGCCCAGCACCCAGATCGACCCCACGCCGACCGGCAATAATGCCAGCAGCACGCAAAGCAAAGAACGAAAATGGAGAAACACTAAAATCGCAATTGCCGCCAACGCGTACCAGGCCGCTTCCTGATAACTTTCTTTGAGCAAAGTGGTGTATTCGTAAAGTTGAATCGGCGTGCCGGTGATCACGGGATTTCCAGTATCATTGGCGTCCAGCGCGCGTCGCAATTCCTGAATAAATTCTTTTTGATCTTCCCGCTGCCAAACATCTTTCTTCGGATAAACCTGCAGCAGATATTTTCCAGTCACGCCAACAAACCGATGCTGGAGCGCGCTCGGCAAATCTTCCGCGCGCAATCGCTCGCGCGCGTCCTGAGTTTGGATGGCAGAGAATGTTTCGCGAATATCATCAAAGAGAGCTTGTTGAAATTGCAGAAGGCGCTCCGCCACGACCGGAGCATCCACCAACATCTGTTTGCGAAATTCACCAATCGCTTCGCGCAACGAAAAAAGTTGCGCGGCGATTTTTGGCTCTTCCTTTTTGGAAGCGTCAATCGCCAAACCGAGATAACCTTGCAGCGACCACAAAGTCCGGCTGAGTTCTGGAATCTCCACCGACTTCGCGTCGGCTTCGGCGAATTGGATATCCGCCGTTTCTTTTTTTATGGCGCGCACTAAATCGAGTTTGGGCGTTTGATTTTCGGTCAAATATTGGCTCATGGAATCCACGCCGGCCACGCTCGGCAGCGTTTTTATTTTGGCTTCCAACGCCACGGCTTGCGGCAAATTCGTTGCAATGACCGCAGCGAACAAAAGTGATTTGTTGGCGGAATTAATTAATTTTTGTTCGAACACTACGGCCGGCAAATCTTTGCTTTGCATGTGGAGCAAATTGTAATCGAAATAAACTTTTCGAAATTGCAGAATGGCCAATCCGCAAAAAATGACCGTGGCCACGGCCACTAAAACAGGACGGCCCAGCCAGAATTTTTCGATCTGAATGCGCTGATTTATTTTTTCCGCGCTCACTTTTTGTTCTCCGCGCAATAATAAAACCGGCAGCAATGTCATCATCGGGATCAAACACAACAGCATGCCGCCACCACAGATAATTCCCATTTCCTGAATTCCTTTGAAATCGGTCCCAGCCATGGCAAAAAACGCGCCGGCCGTGGTGAAAGCGCCGGTGCAAATCCCCAATCCTGTATTGGCCATCGCCCGCTCCAGCGCGACCTGCATCGTTTCGCCGCGACGCAACTCTTCTTCGTAACGAGTAATTAAATGAACTCCAAAATCTATCGCTAATCCAATGAGGATCGGCGCAAAGGTAATCGTCAAAATATTCAAATGACCGACAACGAGCGTGGTAAAAGCCATCGTGTAACCCAAACCAATGATCAAACAAAATGTCGCTTTTAGTGGACGCCCCATTTCGCGATAACTGTAAATAAAAATGCCGGCGCAAAGCACAAGCGAAACAATGCTGGCCAGCGTGGAATCGCGTTGGGATTGCGCCATTTCATCGTATTCCAAAATTGGCTCGCCGGTAATACCGACGTTGAGCCCGGGCACTTCATCCTGCGTTTCCAAAACGAGTTGGCGCAACCGTTCCACCGATGCGCCGGTTTTTTTTTCGTCTCGCGCCTGTGCCGTCACCAGAAAAATTTTGCCGGCATTAAACGTGATATACATTTCGCGTTCGGCCTCCTCGCCCGCGCCAAAAAGCGCATTGATTCCCGGCGATGGCGGCGTGCCGGGTCGCTTCAAACTGGCCGTGGCTTGCGTGATAATTCGTTCCAGAGCGGGCAACGCTTTGACGAGCGATTGGTTTTCGGCATTTTGCGTTTGTTGGGCGTTACGGAATTGCGCGTTGATTAAAGTGAAAAGAGAATGGAGATTGGTCGCGAGCGTAAATTGATTGATGAACGGACGATAATCGCGCAAGGTCTGGCGCAATTCCTTGAGTTGATCTTCCGGCACAAACAACAGGGCTTTCCGCCCCATCATTTTTAAATCGCCTTTGTAAAAAACATCGCTGAACAAATTGGTTTCGGCTTCCATTTTTGCGCCAAGCCGTTCCACGAATTGCCGGTTTTTTTCCGAGGTTTCACTTTCCACCACCA
>JALYXC010000141.1 GCA_030947315.1 Verrucomicrobiota bacterium
CGCGGACGCAAACATATCCTTTCTTTTTTTCGGCGATTGCTTCGGCAAAGGCCTCTTTTGCCAGATCCAGATTGATGGCGCTCACCCCGACTCCCAAAACGTTGACTCGTTCAATTTTCATCTTCGATTTACAAAATAAAGTGGCCAAGGAAATCATTTTTTAGACAACAAGGAAACGAAATAAATTTTTTGCGTTTTTCAATTTGTTTGCAGCGATAATTTTCTTTTCGTTTCAGTTCAGGTCTCCTAAGTTTTGGCGATGCCAAGTTTTGATATTGTTTCGGAAGTCAGTTCCATGGAAATTGAAAACGCGGTCAATCAGGCCAAAAAAGAATTGGCCACGCGCTTTGATTTTAAAGGGAGCACGGCGGAAATTGTCCTGGAAAAAAATGAAATTAAATTGAGCGCCGAAGATCAGTTTAAAATGAAGTCGCTCCACGAAATCGTCATTGGCAAACTGGCCAAACGCCAGATCAGCATGAAAAATATTGAGAAAGGCGAACCTGAACTTTCGCCGCTCGGTCATGCCCGACAGGTCATTAAAATCAAACAAGGAATTGAACCGGCGATTGCCAAGCAAATTACCCAATTTATCCGCGACACAAAATTAAAAGTCACAACCCAAATTCAAGATCAACAAGTCCGCGTCACCGGTAAAAATCGGGACGATTTGCAAGAAGTCATCGCGTCGGTGCGTGGGCATGATTTTCCCGTCGCGTTAAGTTTTCAAAATTTTCGGGATTAAAATTCTTTGACGCTCGTAGTTCAAAATTTCTTTGCATCGAAGCTTCGGTGCGTGATCATTTTTCGATGCTTAAAACAGAATTCATTGCCGCGCCTCAAAAAAATTCCCGACGCTTAATGGTCGCGCTGCATGGTCTGGGCGACAGTATCGAAGGCTATCGTTGGCTGCCCGAAGCGCTGCGATTTGATTGGCTCAATTATCTTTTGGTCAACGCGCCGGATGATTATTACACCGGTTTTTCCTGGTACGATTTTGCCAATCAACCCGGACCTGGCATCAAGCGCAGCCGCGATTTTATTTTTCACTTGCTCGATGATTTGCGTAAAAAGAATTTTCCGACAGACCAAATTATTCTGTTCGGTTTTTCGCAGGGCTGTTTAATGATGCTGGAAGTTGGCCTCCGTTATCCCCATTTATTTGCCGGGTTAATTGGCGTGAGCGGCTACGCGCACGAACCGGAAAAACTGATTCAAGAACGTTCGCCTGTTGCCGCACAGCAACGTTTTCTCATCACTCACGGAACGCAGGATACTTTGATTCCATTTGCAGCGGTGAAAAAACAAATTGAACAATTTCAAAACGCCGGCCTGCAAATCGAGTGGCGGGAGTTTCACAAAGCGCACACGATTGCCGGCGAAACAGAATTAAAAGTCATTCGCAATTTTATTGAAAAATGTTTTAACCATTGAGGAAATTATCTCAGTTTTTAATCCGTGAAACCCGTGTCATCCGTGGCTAAAATTAAATCAAATTTTCACGGAACTTTCTCCACCAAAATATTTCTCAAATCGCTCACACCCAGTTCCAGCAGAGAAGCATTGTGATAAAGTTCCTGCCCAATTTTCAGCGAAGGAATTTGCGCCAGACGGCGTTGGTGATCCAATTCTTTAATGGCCAAAACATCCAGCGCCACCGCGTCTTTACTGAACCAAAGCTCGTTGAGCGGCGCCGAATAATGCAACAAACTTCGTTGCTCGCCCTGATATTGGCAGATTAAAGCATCCGTGATATTCAACGCGACGCGATCGCTTAACTCGGGCATTGCATAAATTTCTGGCACCGCTGTGGCGAGCCGTTCGGAAGGCGCTTCAAAACGAATCGTGTTGTCCACGCTGCCGAGAGCCAGACTAAAAAGATTTCCGGTGACCGCCGCAAAATTATGATTGAGCAGTGGCGTGACATTAATAATTTTGGTGATTTCGCGCGTCACTAATTTTGAAACAAACGATTTGCGTCCGATATTTTCGCCCTTTTTGCCGAACTCCAAATCGCCCCAAACCAAATTGCCGAGCAGCGCGCTTTCGTAAAATGATTTTTCGTCGTAGCCAGCCGTCGCGCTCGCCGCGACACGAATTTTAAATCGCTCCGCTAAATCAAAAAAGCCGGCCAAACGCAAATCAGTCAAATTTTTATCCCAGACAATAATTTTCTTCGGCGAAAATCCTGCATTGAGCAAACTTTCCACGACAGCCGAAACCACGGCGGGACGCGTTCCGCTATTAGCGCCGGGCGCCGCGTAGACTTTGATTCCGATCGTGTCGTTGGTCGAAACAAGATCTTTCCAGGCGAGCCTTTCGTTGGTTTTTCCAGTTAAATGCAAAAGGCCGCGTTGAACCAGCGCGGGAATTCTTTCTGGTTGCGCCACAAAAAATCGGGTGGCTTCCGCATCGTGAACGATTACGACGCGGGCTTTTTGGGGCGCGGGTTGCCGGGAAAAAATTGGTTCCGCCGCCGGCATTAAACTCAAACCAACCCATTGACTTAAAAACAAAAATAAAAAATATTTTTTCACTGCGAACGCGGGCGTTTCTTGACACTATGAGCGGCGAATGTTACCAGCTTGTTTTATGCTGACCACGAAAAAACCGCGCCGCTTTTTATTTTTTCTGAGCGGATTGATGG
>JALYXC010000148.1 GCA_030947315.1 Verrucomicrobiota bacterium
GAGCGGCGACGACAAACTTTACATCGGTTATTGTCCCGATTTATTTCCGTGGGGCGGCGTTTGCCACGGCGCGGCTGAAGAAGAAACCTACGCTCAACTCTGCGCGCTGGTTCGCGATGAAGTCGAAGAATTGCGTAAAGCGGGAAAAGAAATTCCTGCGCCCACGATTCGCCCCATGCGCGAAGCAGTCCTGGTTTAAACTTGCCGAGATTAATTGAGTAGTTATAAAGCCGCCAAAATTCTGGATCCACTTTTGAAATCACATTTTATTTAAATCCAGAGGTTCCAGTTTTCCTTCGCGGGCAAGTTTTTCCAAACGTCTTCGGACAGCTTCCAATTTTGGTCTCGGCCGCGGATCGTTAATGATCCGTTCCCATTCTGCATCGCCGTCGAGTTCCTTTTCTTTGATTTCTACTTTTCCAGCTAGCGAACGGGCAAAACGCAAAAGTTCAGCCGCCTTGCCGGGCGGCAGCGATTCTGAAATGCGGTTGATTTCGTCCACGGCGCTTTTCATTGGCAGAAGATAACAAACCCTCAGGGGAGCGGCAAGTAACAGAAAAAATCTTTTGCCGAACGAGAGCACAGCAGCCAAAATTGGCGCGAAAGAAATTTAAATGTTAACGACGCTACGCATAAAAAATCTAGCCTTGGTCGCGGATCTGACGCTGGAATTGCAGCCAGGCTACAACGTCATCACCGGCGAAACCGGCGCCGGCAAATCCATTATTATTGGCGCGCTCAATCTGATTTTGGGCGAACGGGCCGATCGCGCTTTGATCCGCAGCGGTTGCGAAAGTTGCTCGGTCGAAGCCATTTTTGAGATCAGCCAGTTGCGCGCGCCCTTAAAAAGTTTTCTTGCCGAAAACGGCCTCGAATCGTGCGTGGAAAATCAACTGATTCTTAAACGAAATTTTTCCACGGCTGGAACAAATCGCCAATTCATCAATGGTTCTCCGGCTACTTTAAGTGCCCTGGTAAAAATCGGCGAATGGCTTGTGGACATGCATGGGCCGCATGATCATCAATCGCTTTTTCACGCTGCCAACCAACTTTTTATTCTGGACGTTTTTGGAAATTTGAAAAAATTGCGCGAAGAATTTTCGGCGCTCGCTGATGGCATCACAAAATTAGAAACGCAAAAAGCCGCGCTGATTGTTGACGAAAAAACCTATGCGCAACAACTCGATTTACTCCGGTTTCAGGTTCAGGAGATTTCGTCAGCGGACTTTAATCCTGATGAAGAAACAGAAGTGGAACAGGAATTTCAACGCGCGAGCAATGCCTCCAGACTTCTACAATTGAGTCAAACCGCCCTGGCTATTTTAAGCGAAGATGAAAATTCGCTGATGAATCACGCCCGCGCGTTGGGTCGAACTATTCAGGAATTGCAACGGATCGATGCCAGCGCGGGCTGTCTTTTTTCTTTGCATGAACAAGCCGTTTTGGCTTGGCGCGATGTGCAAAGTGATTTGTCGCATTATGCCGATAAAATTGATTTGAATCCGGAGCGATTGCAGCAACTCGAAGAGCGGCTCGATTTGATTCATTCATTGAAACGGAAATATGGCGCGACTCTTTCTGAGGTGATCGCTTTTGGAGAGGAAGCCGAACGCAAATTACAAAATCTGGAACAGCGCGACGAGGAATTGAATCGAATTAACTTGGAGGTGGAAAAGTTGCGGAAAGAACTTTGGCGCGTCGGCCACGAACTCTCCACCCAACGTCGCAAAATAATTCCGAAGTTATCGAAAGAGGTTGGCCAACAACTGAAGGATTTGGGATTTCAGCAAAGCAATTTTGACATTGCGATTTCCACGGAAACTCAAGGTTCAGAATTCAAAATTGAGAATACTTTAAATGGTTTTGATAAAATTGAATTTCAATTTGCACCCAATGCCGGCGAGCCAGCGCGGCCATTGCGCGCCATTGCTTCTTCAGGCGAAATGGCGCGCGTGATGCTGGCGTTAAAAACAGTGCTGGCCACTCAAGATGAAATTCCCGTTTTAATTTTCGATGAAGTGGACGCCAATGTGGGCGGCGAAACGGCCAGCGCGGTTGGTGAAAAAATGTTGCAGATTTCCCGGCAGCGCCAGGTTTTATGTATCACCCATTTGCCCGCTGTCGCCGCCACGGCTTCGGCGCATTATCTCGTCACAAAAATCCTCAAGGAAGGCCGCACCATATCTGAAATCACCTTGTTAAATAAAGCGGAGCGTGTGAACGAAATTTCCCGAATGCTCGGCGGCCAAAGTG
>JALYXC010000154.1 GCA_030947315.1 Verrucomicrobiota bacterium
GCGCTCAGAAGATTTTTTCCAACTTCAACATCGTGACTTTTAGCAAATGCGGCGAGCAGGTTTGAAATTTCCAAGCTGCCCGCCTTTGGTAAAACTTGGGCGAGATTAACCAATTGTGAATCGGTGAGCGGCATTTGACTCAACGCTTTCGCGGCGGTCATTCGCACGAGGGGCGCTTTGTCCGGGTTGATGCATGTCAGTAAAAATTCAAAAAGTGTGGAATTAATTTCCGCAATTTGCGACGCGGAGGCGGCGAGCGCTTCTACGCGCAACTCCGTGGAGTTGGAAGTCTGCGACGCAATTTGCAGCAGTGGCGCATCAAATTTTATGGGCGATTTTTTATCCAGCGGCGCGCTGCGAATGGTGGCGACAATTTGTCGAACAACTCGCGCATCATGGTTGGTCAAACTCGAATGTAATTTCTCCGACCAACTCGTCGGCAATTTATTTAGCGGCGCTTGCGCAATGGTTTCCAGCAAAATTAATCGCGTGACGGACAATTTTGTGCATGTTGAAGTGCGCCGAGAAAAGATTGCCGTGAAAATTTGTTCCGAAATTTTCTCCGCGATAAATCGTCAATCCTGAAGCTGCGGAAACGCCGAAGTGCGTGAGCGCGGGCATCAATTCGCCGGTATGTTTGTGTTCGTTGGAAATTCCCAAATCGAGCACGGGATATTCTGCGCCCTCCACGCAGTGAATGATCGCGTCGCGCAAACCGATGCCCATCGAACCGTAAAAAGTGCCGCAGGCAAACGCTTCGCCTTCGGGTGTGAACGCCGCGCCAACGCAATTCCCGTGAACACCGCAAACCGATTCGAGTTCGCTTCCGTCAGGACGACAGCGGAGCATGAGCGGCCAACGTCCTTGATGGAGAAGTTTACCGTCGCGATTTTTTATTTCGTGCGGAAGTCGTCCGGCGAACCAATAAATTCTTCCGTCCGGTCCAAGACTTCCGCCATGCATGTCGTCGGAAATTCCAGACACCGCAAAACCGCTGGCAAGAATTTCACGCTTGTCCGCGATGCCATCGCCGTCGGTGTCTTGCAGCCGCCAGAAATTGGGCGGCGACGAAACATAAACCGAACCGTTGTGCCAGACGACGCCTTCCGGAAAAACCATTTTGTCCGCGAACACCGTGCTCCTGTCAAAAATGCCATCGCCATTGGTGTCTTCGAGTCGGCGGACGCAGTGCGGCGGATTTTTCAGAAGGTCAGCGCCGGGAAGATTCGTGCCCGAGGAATCCGCGACATACAAACGCCCGCGATCATCAAAGCTCCCGAGCATGGGACGCTCCAGCAACGGCGGCCCGGCGACGCGTTCGACGACGAAACCATCTGGAACGCGCAGCGATTCAATTTGAGCATGGGCGGTGGTGGCGATGAAGAAAAACAGCGTCAAAAAATTCGTCAGGCTTTTCATAGACTCCAGGGCGGGATGTTCCTTGTTTTATCCAGCTCTGACAATGTTTTGGAGTTAAACGCGCCGCTCTTTGATGGCCGCCAAAATTTCCGCCACCACTTCGCCTTTCGCCTTCGCGCCGACATTTCCTTTCCCATGTAAACGCACGCTCACATTTCCTGCTTCTACATCGCGCCCACCGATGACGAGCATGGTGTGGACTCTGGCTGATTCCGAGCCGGCGATTTTCGCTGTGATCGGTTCATGACCGAGATCGCTCGTCACGCGGATTTCTTTTTTTAGTAATTCATTCGCGATTTCTTTCGCGTAGTTTCACGAGATTTTCATCGGCATTCAAGGTGAGAAGGCGGACTTGTTCGGGCGCGAGCCAGAGCGGGAAGTTGCCGGCGGAATGTTCGATCAGGAAGCCGATGAAACGTTCGGGCGCACGATGCATCTAAAACGGGATTCATCAGGGATATCCCGGTCACAAATATAGGCATCTTGCCCTTGACGTTCAGGAAATGCATTGATTAAATGCTATCGCATGAATCCCGTTCTCATATTCTCCGCTCATTCCGTTGGATGGAAACGTCTGGTCGTCCTTTTCGCTTCGCTGATTTTTCTGCCCACACTCAATCTCCAAGCCGAGGCACCGCCAACGAGTGTGCGCATCCAAAATACCGGCGTGGACGCAGAGGGGATGCGGACGTTTCGCTTGGAATGGAACTCCGTGTCCAACGCCACTTATCGTGTGCAAAAATCTGGCAGCCTTGGCCCGGGCGCGCTCTGGAAAAACCTCGAGGCGATCACGCCGGTCGGCGGCACCCTGCAATACGAAATTAAAGGAAGGTCCATTCCCGAAAATTCCATTGAGTTCTACCGCTTGGTTTTGCCGCAACCGGAAATTTTTTCCGTTGAGCCCGCAGTGATGGCGCCGGGCGTGACGGTAAATATTTCTTTGCGACGGGAACGTATGTGTTCGAACTCGTCGTTGCAGGCTTGGTGGTGTCGTCCTTCAATGTGACGTGCGCGGACGCGTTCGCGAATCCGGAACTGGTTTTGCAAGGGCCGCCGGAAATGCCGCCGGCCAGTCCACAACCCGTGTATGCTTCCAGGAAGGGTTATGAATATTACCAGGCCCAGAGCCAATTGAATGGTGCAAGACTTAATAATAATCCTGCATTTCAGGAAAACCGAAACGTCGGTGAGATGAAACGTGAGCACAGGGCTGCCTCCCTTTCCAAAAAGGGTTATGATTATTATCAGGCCAGCTCAGTAATGGCGCGCAGCAAAACCACTGAAGCCAAGGTTGTCCTGGGCGGTATCAAAACAAGTGAGGAAAGTTTTCGGGCCGTCCAGTTTTCCGGCGGAGGAGATGATTGCGATGATGAAGCCGACGACTTTCCAAGCTATTTAACGGCGGCACAATGCCATTACTTTGCAGAAAGTAACAAAGTCACAATATGCCACCGCACGGCTGCTGTTGCGGGCGGCATCGCCGGAGGTGCTGTCGCAGGCCGCGAGGCGAACGTCAATCCTTTCTCCGGGGAGGTTCAACAACAGGTCGTGGATCTCGCGGTGGAAGGCCGCGGACTGGATTTTATCTGGGCGCGCACCTATCACTCTCGCCTCGGCCGTCTTGACACTGCCGCCAGTGGCTGGACTTTTTCCTACGATGTTCGTTGCTTCCAGAACAGTTTGGGAGGCATTGATGTTTATGACGGCGCGGGACGCAAGGACACTTTTAAACTCCAGACCAATGGCACCTACACCTGCCCGGAATTTTTCCGCGAAGGCACGTTCTCCAATAACGTCTTCCGACTGACTTTCGCGGACACTGGCTACTGGGAGTTCAATCCTTTTGATGCTACGACGCCGGTTTCCAAACTCTCCCGCATCGTGGATCGTAACGGAAATACCATGTCACTGAACTACGATGGTTCGAGTCGGCTCACGCAAGTTGTGGATGATTTGGGGCGCACTAACATCGTCGCCTACAACACGGCAGGCCAACTCGCGTCCGTCACTGATTTCTCCGACCGCACGGTTAGGTATGCGTATTATCAATTTGGTGAAACCGGCGGCAGCCCAGGCGACCTGAAATCCGTGACCTCGCCGCCCGTCACCGGCACGCCGAATGGAAATGATTTTCCCGCCGGGAAAATCACGAGCTACACCTACTCGGCCGGTTATGCCAACGCCCGCGAGAATCATCTGCTGCTCTCGGTCATTGATGCCACCGGCCAGACGATTTCCACCCACGTCTATCAGCACAACCAGACCGACCTCGAATTCCTCCGCTGCATCTCCGTCCAGCATTGGACGAACACGCCGGCGATGATCTCGTATCTCCCGCTGACACCCGCGCCCGCGAACCAGTTCGCCACGCTGCGCTGCGTGGTGAACAGTCCCGTCGGCGACGTGACCGAATATTTCTACGATGCGCGGAATCGTTGCGTGAAGTTGCAGGAGTTCACCGGGCGCGCCACGCCGGGCCTGCCAGTCACGGCCACCGGGAACCGGCCTTCCGGCAAAGTGCGGGCGAGCGACCCGGACTTATACGAGTCACGCGCGGAGTGGAACAATGATTCGCTCTGCCGGAAGGTAGTCATGTTTGGCGGCCAGCGGATGGAGTGCGTTTATGAATCTGATTTGGATAAATCCACACGCGCCGGCAAACGCGCCGACTGCCGCGTGGTGCGCGAGATTGCCAGCGGTGGCGTGGATTTGGATGGCGACGGCGTGGCGGATTTGACGGAGCGGGTGTGGCGTTATGAATACGATCCGCGTTTCGGCAGCGATCCCACCGCTAGACCAGGGAAGAAACTTTATGTCGGCAATCTGCCCTTTTCGCCCGACGAGGCAGTCGCAGCCAGAGGCATCATCGCCGGCAAGCCGGCTGCGGGCACCGGACGTTTCGCTGCGGGCCCGCGTCAAACCACCTCTCTGGATGGTAGCTTTTCGCATCGGGCGATCAACAACACGGGGACGGGCGCAACAGTCAGGGTCGGCAACACCGGCGACGAACCGGATGATTGCGACGATTCCGACGGCTTCGTGACTTCCGCCACCGATCCGCGCGGCAATGTGACTACGGGCACTTATGACGCAAATGGCAATCGCGTCAAAGTGCAGTTTCACTGGGGTCGTCAGAGCAGTGCAGAAAGTGATTTTGCCTACAACAGCCACGGCCAGTTGACCGCCATCACCAACGCGTCGGATGCCAATGGCCTTCGCCGCGTGGGCACTTTCGAGTATTACTCCAGCGGGTTGCAGGCGGGTTACTTGCAGAAGCAAATCTCGGACAGCCTCGGATTCGCGCTCCCGGAAAATTACGAACACGACCCGCGCGGAAACCTCACCCGCTGCATTGACCCGCGCGGCAACGACACGCTCTACACTTACAACGCGCTGGACCAACTCGTGCAGGCCAGTTCCGCGCCGTTGAGCAACGGCGGCACGGGCACCTTCCGCATCCGCACGCAATTTACCTACGATGCGAACGACAATCTCACGCTCGTCGCGGAGGAAAATCTCGACGCCACGGGCACACCTGGAACGAATCCCTTCTGGCGCACGCAGTTCATTTACGATGGCGGGCAGCGCCTGAGCGGTTGCTGGCGCGATAAAAACGGCGCGCTCGTGCTCCGCTGTTCCGAGATCAAATACAACGCGGCAGACCAAGTCGTCCTCTACCGCTCGCCCGAAGCCGTCAACGGGCACGATGATTTCAACACGGTGGCGTTTGCCTACGATGAGCGCGGAATGTTGTTCCGCGAAATCAGCGCGCCGGGCAGCCCGGTTCAAAGCAGTTCACAGTGCGATTACGACGCGAATGGCAACTTGACACGCGTGAGCGAAGGCTTGGAAGGCACACCTAGCGTCACGATGATGGAGTATGATGGGTTTGCGGGCTTTAGCTCCAGCAGGGAAATTATGGTTAAACCACCAAATCATAATCCCTCAGCTAATCGAAGTGGGGGACACGCCGACCATCCCGGAGACTATATCGGGTACAGCGACGATTCCGATCAAATTGCGGGAGGAAGAGCCTTAAAGTTGGCGACCTTAGTTGTCGATCTCGCTTCCTCCAAGGGGTTAAAAGTTACAATGTATTCCTCTTCCTCCGTGGGGTTGAGATATACAATGTTTCTGGCGGACGGAAAACCCTGCCGTGCCACGGCGAGCCTTCGCCCTTCCAAAATCACCGACCCGATGGGCAACGTCACCACGTTCAACTACGACGCGAACGACAATCTCAAAGTCGTTCGTCATTTTGGGGAAACGAACGA
>JALYXC010000157.1 GCA_030947315.1 Verrucomicrobiota bacterium
ACAATATTCAGCGATGTCCCCCAGCCGCCCTTCCCGATACCAATGAATCGCCTGCATTCCTTTGTTGGTTTTTTCCACGCCGAGCGTGGCATGAGCAATCGCGTCGAGCGACAAGCGGTGCTGCAAACTTTTTTGCAGTTCAACCAGCATATCCAGCGTCGGAATTTGTTGATGATCAAAAAAATCATTGTGTCCCAATAAAACTTCGTAATCAAAACGGAGATTGTTAAAACCGACGACCAATCGGCGCGGCGCAATTCTTCGATGAGCGCGTTGACTTGATTTTCGCCGTAAATTTGGTAATCGCCGCGTCCGGTGCTGTAGGTCACGCCGATACTCATACGCATGTCGCGAATTTTATGCCAGCCGCCGACTTCCTCGGCCGATTTCTGAGTTTCCAAATCGAAATAGACAATATTTTTTTCGGGACAAATGTAGGCGCTCATCACGAGGATTTTAAAACAAGATCGCTTGCCACAAAAGATTTTTCTGAAACGATTTCGAGCTGAACGGTCAACTAGAATGATCAAATTAATTTTATTCGACATTGACGGCACTTTGATTCGCACAGGCGGCGCCGGCGTAAAAGCATTTGCCCGCGCTTTTGCCACGGAGTTTGGTTTGGTTGACGGTACGGAAAGATTAAAATTTGCCGGACGCACTGACGTCTCGTTGGTGCGCGAGTTTTTTTCGCATCATCAAATCGTCCCTTCACCCGAGCATTTCAATCGTTTTTTTGCCGCGTACCTCTCGCATCTCGAAAAAATTATTCTGCAAACCGAAAGCGAAATTTGTCCTGGCGTTCTCGATTTTATGAAATCGTTGCGGGCTTTGCCTTCGTCGCCCTTGCTCGGACTTTTGACGGGAAATATCCGGCGAGGCGCAGAAATTAAACTCACGCATTTTCATTTATGGAAGGAATTTCTAGTCGGCGCTTTTGCCGACGATCATGAAGAACGCGATGGCATCGCTGCGATTGCAAAAAAACGGGGCGGCGATTTTCTCGCAGAAAATTTGCGCGGCGAAAACGTCCTCGTTATTGGAGACACGCCTTTGGATATTCGCTGTGCGCGCTCCATTGATGCCAAAGTTTTGGCGGTCGCGACCGGGGCTTCGAAGGTGGACGAACTTTCGGCTCATAAACCGGATTGGGTCGTGGAAGATTTGCGACAAATTTCCGATCCGTTGCTTGTTCAGATTCTCGATTCACTTTAGCTCCTTGACACCGCAACATTTTGTAGCTTTATTTATTACCAATACATTTAGCAGTGGTATTTAAGTTTATGAGATGCCCAAAATGCGGTGTTCAGGATGACAAAGTCATAGATTCGCGCGCTTCTCGCGAAGGGTCAAATATTCGACGTCGCCGCGAATGCCTTGGTTGCGGCCACCGTTTCACCACGTATGAAGAAATCGAGCATGCCGGATTAATGGTCATCAAACGCGACGGGCGCCGCGAAGAATTTTCCAAAGAAAAATTATTGTCTGGCCTGAAAAAAGCCTGCCAAAAACGGCCGATCAGTCCGAAGATCATTGAGGATTTGGTGGAAAAAATCGTGCAGGAAATTTCTGATAAATACGAACGCGAAGTTCCGGGCCGGGCGATTGGCGAACGGGTCATGGAAGGTTTGCGCGAAATGGACGATGTGGCTTTCGTTCGGTACGCCAGTGTTTATCGGCAATTTCAGGAAGCCACGGAATTTGTGCAAGCGGTTAAAACATTGGAGGAAAAAATATGATTCAACTCAATCCTGATTGTCTGATTTTTCAAACAGCGCGCGGCGAAAATATTCCTTGCTCGGCGGAATCGGTGACGATCGAGCTGATCGGCGAGGCGGTCAGTTTTTTAGATCCAGCTGTTATTCAAAATGCTTCCGCTGCGGTGCTGCATTATTTCAAAAATGAACTGGACCGGCAGTTTGTGTCCGTGGGCGAATTTTCCCTTGCGCTGGAAAAAGTTTTGCGCGGCTTGGGACTGACGGTAACCGGCGCCGCAAAAGTCGAAGCGCGAGTTGAAGAATCGGATTTGCGCAAACTGGCGCGGACTGCTGGCGGAGGATTTGAACTATTTTTCTTTTCGAATTTGCGCAATGAATTGCGAGAAAAATTAAATCAAGCGCCGCAAACGGTGCGTTTCAATGGGTTGCGCAGTTGTGTCAAACAATTGGTCGGCGCCCAGCGCTGGAGCAGACGTTGCGAATCGTTCAAAGATCAAATCGTTGAATATTTGAGAGCCTGCCTCCACACAGACCACAAAAACAATTGTTGCGCGTTAGTGGTATTGTGAGAGTGGCGCTTTTGATTCACGCGATATGCTCGACCACAAGACGTCTATTTATTACAAATGTTTCTGGACATGACTCTCTTTGAAAAAATTATCGCGCGCGAAATTCCGGCCAAAATTATTTACGAAGATGACTTGGTTTTGGCGTTTCATGATGTCAAACCGATGGCGCCCGTTCACATTTTAATCGTCCCTAAAAAACCGATTCCACGGGTTGCCCAAGCTGAGCCTGACGACTATCAAGTGCTGGGCCATTTGCTCTTGAAAGCGGCAGAAGTTGCGGCGGAGGCTGGCCTGAAAGAAAATGGTTATCGGCTCGTAATCAATAACGGACGCGATGCGGGCGAATCAGTGCCTCATTTGCATTGTCATATTTTAGGCGGACGCACGATGGCATGGCCGCCCGGGTAATCGGAGTCACCCGAACAGATGAGAAACGTCGGGATTTTGACTAAATTCGTTAAGAAATCACCCCGGCCCGGCTATTGACCTGCCACTTTCCATCTCTTAATGTAGCGTTAAGAATCAGGAAAAATTTGCTGAGCAACGTTTTTAATTTGTCGGGTGGTGTATCGTTTGACAAGTTGCCGAGAAGGTGTATACTCGCTCTCAGTCACAGAAAAAATTTATCAAATCAAATTATCTATGGCACTTTGCCGCTGAACCAAAATCCTAATTCTATGAAAACCACACCCTCACTTTTTATGAAAAAATATCCAACTTCAAAACAGTCAAATTTGCGCCAAAGAAGTTTGGCTGCCAGCGCCGCTTTGATCATTCGAGGGTTCTTCGCGATACTCGCTCTAGCCATGGTCGTCACTTCCGCGCAAGCGCAAATCCAAACGGCCGGCGATCTGTTCGTGAATGTGGATGCGACGCCGTTACCAACAGGCACGTTGAATGATCTCACCAACTCAGGCACGTTGGGAGGATTTTTTGAAGCAAAAGGCACTAACAATCTCAACACTAATGCCGTGGTAGCTTCGGTGGCCGGGGTGAACGGTATTCAATTCTTCGGTAATTCTGGTTTTGTTATGCAGCTTTTCAATGCAAGCGGCGGAACAGGAACCTTGATTCCGCCGCCGGCCGGAGTAGTCGGTTCAAACGCCACCGCTTCTATCGAGGTCTGGGCCTACAATCCATCGGTGGCAGATGATGAATCCATGGTATCCTGGGGCAAACGCGCCACCAGCCAGAACATGGCCTTCGAATACGGATACAATGCCGTCTTCGGAGCGGCCCAACATTTTGGCGCAACTGATATTCCCTGGGATATTTATGGTGGCACGCCTTTAAATAATCGTTGGCATCATTTGGTTTACACTTTTGACGGCGCAACTGAAAGCGTCTATGTAGATGGCGCGCTGGCGAATAGCAAAGCAGTAGGAATAAATGTCGCCACCAATGCTGGAATAATGCTCGGCGCCCAGTGGACTAGTACCGGAACAGCCATCAGCACGACACCTGCGCTGGCTACATTGACGCTCGCGCGCGTTCGGATTCATGACGGCGCTTTAACTCCCGCTCAGATCCTCAACAATTTCAACTTCGAGCAGGCTCTTTTTATTCCCGCTCCTGTTGCGCCGAGTTTCCTGACAGCGCAACCGGTTCATCGCTATTCCTTTAATGAACCGGCTACAAACGATGCGAGCGGTTTGCTCTTTCGCGATTCCATCGGAACGGCTCACGGGATTGTCCAAGCCACTAACACCTCAGTAGCTCCGCAATTTTCCGGCTCGCGACTTATATTGCCCGGTGGAGTTTCCGCATTGGCCCCCTATGGTGATTTGCCCAATGGTCTTATTTCTACTAACAGCACTAACAACGGCGGCTCGGGCGAAGTCAGCATTGAAGTTTGGTTCAAAAATGTTGGTGGAGCAACCTGGTCACGTGTCTTCGATATCGGTTCGCTCAGAGTAACCAATGGAAACACCGGCGTCGAACTAACTGGTGTTGGCGGTTATACATCAGACCTTACTTCCGGCGATTACATCTATTATTCCCAACAGGGCGGGAATTTTAATCAACGCCGGCTGCAGTGGCAGAATAGGGATATTCTCCCCTCAGGCGGAACAAATGCAAACTCCATTCTTTCCGATGTCATGACCCTGGGAACCTACCAAACTGAGCGCCACGTCGTTGTCACCTGGAAGGAAAGCACGAGCCAAATCATCGGCTACGAAAATGGAATTCAAGTCGCTTCCATCGTAGTCAGCAATGCGATGAGCGCGCTGAACGACGTGAATGTTTGGCTGGGGCGGTCTTTGGGGTCGGCGAGTGATGCCGGATTCGCCGGTGAGTTTGACGAGGTTCGTATTTATACCAATGTCCTTTCGCCGAGTCAGGTATTGGGCGATTTTCAAGTTGGGGCCGAAACCATCAATATCGGTGAGCAAGCGGCGGCCATTACAGTTCAACCGCAAAGCGCAACCGTCTTCCCAGGTTCCTCCCTCTCTTTCTTGACTTCTGCATCTGGCAGTCCGGCAGTTTCCTACCAATGGAATCGAAACGGCACACCTATTCCGGGGGCTACGAACTATCTTTTCAACTTACCATCTGCCAGTATCACCAATAATGGTGACTCTTATTC
>JALYXC010000164.1 GCA_030947315.1 Verrucomicrobiota bacterium
GCCGTAACGGTTGGGGCGGAAATTAGTGGCGACGCGAAACTTTATTCATAACCAAGTCCATTTGTAACTGAATTCCATTTTCTTGGTCATGAGCGGAACAACTTCGATTTTTTCCGTCGAACCAAACCGGACGTCGGAGGATTTCCGATGAGGATGCTGCGAATGGTCGCCTGCACAAAAGCGCGCAAATTTCCCGGCGTGCGATGTTGCGTGTCGAGCACGACAGAAATATCGCCGTTATAATTAATCGCCATTCCTTTGCGCAGATCGTTTGCTGATGCCATAAATAAAAATTTGCTGTCCGTTCATCGGAACAGCGGAGCGTGGAAATTACCGAAGCAGCTGCTGATTGCAAGACTGGATTTGTGTAGGACGATTGTCCCCAATCGTTAGCTTAAAATGGGGCGCGACATTTCCGCATTGTATCGCTGCGTTGTGTAGGGCGGCTGTCCCCAGCCGCCAGCGTTTGAGTTAGAACTAGATAGTTGCTGCCCGCTGCCACGGGCTGGACAAACGCCCTACACCTCCTCGATTTTTTTCTCCGTGGGCATTTGCGATGAAGTTTTTTAATATACGAACAGAAACGCTTGAACCAACTGCAATACGAATCTTCCGTGGACAACGAAAAGTGCTTGCGACGAATGACATCGCGCAATTTTGTATTGCAACCTCAGTTTTCAAGTGCTTGAGTTTAATACATGAACAGCTGTTCGTATATTAGTAGTTAGGCCATGCACCTTATTCCAATTCCACGCGATGGTAGTGTCAGTCTATCGGGCATTACTTTACCGGAGGCAGCCACGTCTGTGGTCGCAGCGACCGTGCAGTTATACGCGCGGCGCGGTTATGTTGAGCCTTGGGTTGGATACCTCGCCATTGAAGGAGGAAAGTGTGTGGGCGGCTGTGGATTCGCCGCGCCACCGACGGAAGACATCGTAGAGATCGCTTACTTCACATTTCCCGATTTCGAGAGACCCGGTATGGCGACGCGTATGGTGCAGGGTCTCATTTCGATTGCTCAAGAGTGTGATCCGTCGGTGAAAATCATCGCGCATACTCTGGCCGAGGAGAATGCGTCTAATCACATTTTGAGGAAACTCGGCTTTGCGTTCACTGACACAATTGACCATCCTGAAGACGGAAAGATATGGAAGTGGAGTTATGAGCCGAAATTCAACCGGGCCTAACCATGCGCTGCAGCGAACCCGGCGGGAGCGTCGCGGTTGCAATCCAACGCCCTCGTTGGCCGGGTCGCTGAGCTTGGGTCGTTAGAGAATCGACATTTGCACCTTCAAGAGCACACCCAGGACAATGCAGTCCTTAATGAATATTTGCGTTTTTGCGGACGCATCGTTATCAAGTTCGGATGAATCCAATTTCGCGCCGCAATTTTCTAAAAACTTCGCTGCAAACTTCAGTCGCTTTTCCCAGCCTGGGTTTTTTGGGAAATGTGGCGCAAGCCATCGAGCCAATTAAAAGAACCGGCGCGGCGCGATTTCGCGTAAGCCTTGTTGCTTATTCGTTTCGCAATTCTTTCAATGCCAAAGACGCCGTCAAAAAAATTGACCTGTTTCAGTTTATAGATTTCGCGGCGGAAAACAATTTCGACGCCGTTGAAATCACGCAATATTATTTTCCAAAAGAGGTCACGACTGACTACCTCATCAAATTGCGGCGACACGCTTTTTTGCGCGGCGTCGCGATTAGCGGCTCTGGCGTGGGAAATAATTTCGCATTGCCCAAAGGCGAAAAACTTGACGAACAAATTCGCAAAGTTAAAAAAGGAATTGATTACGCTGCCATTTTGGGCGCGCCGTATGTCCGCGTTTTTTCCGGTGCCGTAAAAGATTTGGATTTGGCCGAAGCGCAAAAATCGTGCGTGGCGGCGCTGGAAGAATGCGCCGAATACGCCGGTCAAAAAGGAATTTTTCTCGGCCTGGAAAATGATCAAGGCATGACCACAACGGTCGAAGGAACTTTGGCCTTAATCAAAGCCGCAAACAGCAAATGGCTCGGCTCAAATCTCGACACCGGAAATTTTCACGCGACGGAAGATGTCTATGGCGACCTTGTAAAACTTGCTCCGTACGCGATCAACGTGCATTTCAAAACGCAGATTCATCCAAAAGGAAAAGAGCCGCAGCCGATGGACATCGCGCGCATTTTTAAAATTTTGCGCGACGTGAATTATCAAGGTTACGTCGCCGTGGAATACGAAGCGAAAGAAGATCCGTTCACGGCAATTCCAGTTTTCGTAAAAAAATTAAGAGAAACGATGGCATCGTAAAACCGTTTTTTATTTTTTGATTTCCTGTTCGCGGTTTCGATTTCAGAACATAAAATCCAGCGATGCAAAAACCGGTCATGACGCCTGCGCCCGGCGAGCGACTCCTCCGTTTTGTCGGCGACCTGGTGCGTTTTGATTTGCGCTGTGATGATGCGGCCTCTAGTTCTTGCGCCTTGCTTCGCACTAATCTCGGCAAGGCGGAAGCAACGCGTCGCGAAATTATTTCCAGCTACGCCGGGCAGCGCCCGCTTTCAGTTTCGTTCTGGCGCGATATTCCGATGCAGAAAATTTCCGACGGAAATTGGTCAATTGAACTGCCTGCGACCGAAATCGGTTTTTTTCGCGCCAAAGCTTATCTCGTTAATTCCGAAAAAAAACAAATCTGGCCGGACGGCGAAAATGTCGGCGTCTCCATTCATCCGAATTGTTATCGCACTGCGAACACGATTTACTGCGCTTTCACTCGGACTTTCGGCGCTTCAAAATTTGCGAAAACCACCCGCGACGAAGTGCTCGAAAATAAAATGCGCGAACTGGATGAACTTGGTTTCACCGTGATTCCGCCTTCCGGAAAATTGCGCGATGTCATCAAAGAACTTCCGCACATCATTGACAAACTCGGCTGCAAAATTCTTCATCTCTTGCCGGTCAATCCGACGCCCACAACTCTCGCGCGCATGGGCCGTTTCGGCAGTCCGTACGCATGTCAGGATTTGACTGCCATCGATCCCGCGCTCGTGGAATTTGATCAACGCACCAATGCCGCCGATCAATTTAGTGAACTGACTTTCGCCACTCATGCGCGCGGCGCAAAAGTTTTTCTCGACGTCGTGATCAATCACACCGGCTGGGGTTCAACGCTGTTTGAAAATCATCCCGAATGGTTTTTGCGCGAGCATGATGGAACCTTCGCCAGCCCCGGCGCGTGGGGAAATATCTGGGCCGATCTCGTCGAACTGAATCCAAATTTCACCGGACTTTGGGAACATCTGGCCGACGCGTTTTTAACGTGGTGTCGTCGCGGCGTGGATGGATTTCGTTGCGACGCCGGCTACAAAGTTCCGTTGCCGGTCTGGCAATATATCGAAGCGCGCGTTCGCCAGGAATTTCCTGAAACACTTTTTCTGCTCGAAGGTCTCGGCGGTTCGTGGGACGCGACCGAAAATCTTTTGACCGAAGGCGGAATGCAATGGGCTTACTCCGAACTGTTCCAAAATTATTCCGGCGCGGAAGTTCAGTGGTATCTCGATTACGCCTTGCGCCAAAGCGAGCGCGTCGGCGTTTATGTTCATTACAGCGAAACGCACGACAACGATCGTCTCGCAAAAAAAGGACGCGAGTGGTCGCTTTTGCGAAATCGTTTGAGCGGTTTGACCAGCATTTGCGGCGGATTTGGTTTCACCTGCGGCGTGGAATGGCTTGCTGCGGAAAAAATCGAAGTGCATCAGAGTCGCGGCCTCTCCTGGAACAACGAAGAAAATATTATTCCCGAACTCGCGCAATTAAATGAACTGCTCGCCACGCATCCCGCTTTTTTCGACAGCGCAAAACTGACGCGTCTCAGCGAAAACGTCGCGCCGATTTACGCGCTGCGTCGCGATTCTGCCGAAGGAAAAGATTCTGTTTTGGTGCTGGTCAACAACGACACGCAAAATTCGCAAACGTTTGTTTTCGATGAAAAAATTTACAACGATCTGGGCAAACCAAAAATTGATTTGCTGAATCAAGCGTTGCCAAAAATCGAAAACAGAGATGGAAAAATTTCTTTCACTTTAAAACCCGCCGCCGCTTTTTGTTTGGCTGCGAAACCAAAGCCGGAAGGATTAAGCGGAGAAAATTATCGCCGCGAAAAAGCGCAGGCGGCGTGGGCCATTTCCGCCATGAGCAAAATTTTGTTGCCGGAAGAAATCGGTTTGTATTCCTGGCGCGAACTCGCCAAACGCGTGGATGAAAATCCCGGTAAATTTTTAGCGGGAATTTCTTATTTAAAAAGCGACGCGGTAAAAACCGATTTGTTAAAAGCGCTCGATGGCGCTGTCGAAAACTTTCCCAACGTCGTCCAATGGAAATTGTCTGATCGAAATCGAGTCACGCCGGTCCCGCCAAATCATTGGTTGCTTTTGCAAGACAGCGTTCCGTTTCGCGCGATTTTAAAATTTCAAGTTGGAACGGCGCAGCATGTTCAATCCATTCCAGTCGCGACTGGTCATGTCGCATTTTTTCCGCCGCGCGCGTTTCAATCCGGTTTGGAAGCAGAGCTTTCCCTGGAACGATACGCCAACGAAGACAGAAATATTTCCGCTACGATTCATTTTCTTTCCATCGCGCCGCAAATCACAAATCCGCAGGCGTCCGATTTAAATTCCGAAATGGTTTTGCTCACCAACGGCATCGGCGGCATGGCGCGAATGTGCGTTGATCTCGGTCGCGTGAATTCCAAATACGATTGTCTGCTCGGCGCGAATCTGCATCCGACGCTCCCGACGGACCGCCATATTTTTGCCAAGCGCGTTCGTGTTTGGGTCAATGCCGACGGCTTTATTACGCCGCTTAATTTGCAAAGTCTCGATTCGTTTGAAATCGGGCCGCCCGCGAAATGGCGTTTTTTGGCGAAGGCTGGAAACGAACGCATCGTCGAAATTCATCTTACCGCCGACATGCTCGACGAACACAACACCACGGTTCTTCAATTCCAAGG
>JALYXC010000308.1 GCA_030947315.1 Verrucomicrobiota bacterium
CGGGCGAAAAACAAATCGCGCCGATTCCGCCCGAAAAAATTCCGCCAGCGCCGGTTCTGTCTGCGGAACAAGCTTTAAAATCTTTTAAAATCGCGTCTGGTTTCCGTCTGGAAATCGTGGCGGCTGAACCGTTGGTGCATGATCCCGTGGCCATGACTTTCGGGCCGGATGGACGCATCTGGGTGGTGGAAATGAGCGGTTATATGCGCGATCCCGAAGCGCATGGCGAAGATCAGCCTTTTGGAAAAATTGCCGTTCTTGAAGATACGGATGGCGATGGAAAAATGGATAAGCGCACTGTCTTTACTGAAAATCTAGTGATGCCCCGCGCGCTTTGTCTGGTGCGCGATGGATTGCTCGTTGCCGAGCCGCCGCATCTTTGGTTTCTTCGCGACACCGATGGCGACGGCAAAGCGGACGACAAAACGGAAGTTGCAAAAGATTATGGCAATCAGCGAAGTCCCGAACATACCGCCAATGGTTTGCTGTGGGCGTTGGACAATTGGATTTACAGCGCGGATCACACGGCGCGTTTTCGCAGTTTGGAAGAAAGCTGGAAGCGCGAGCCGACCGCTTTTCGCGGGCAATGGGGAATTGCGCAAGATGATTTTGGTCGTCTGGTTTATAATTCCAACAGCGACCAATATCGAATGGATCTTGTTCCTTCGAGTTACTTAAATCGCAATCCAAACTTTCGTAATCCGGCCGGTTTGAATGTGGACCCGATTAAAAATCAAACGACCTGGCCGATTCGCGTCACGCCCGGAGTTAATCGCGGTTATCGGGCAGGAACATTGCGCCGCGATGGAACATTGATTTCGTTCACGGCAGCTTGCGCGCCCTTGATTTATCGCGGCGAAAATTTTCCCCGGGAATTTTACGGCAATGCTTTTGTTTGCGAGCCGTCGGCTAATTTAATTAAACGAAATATATTAATTGAAACCAATGGAAATATCACCGGCTTCCAGGCTTATACCAATGCGGAATTTCTAGCTTCCACCGACGAACGTTTTCGTCCGGTCAATCTTAACAACGGCCCGGACGGCGCGCTTTATATCGTGGATATGTATCACGGTATTTTGCAGCATCGCATTTTTCTAACGTCGTATCTTCGCGCCCAATCGGAAGCGCGCGGCTTGGAAAAACCAATTGGCCTGGGCCGTATTTATCGAGTGATGGCCGATGGAACGAAAACGAAAAAAGTTTCGCTCGCCAAAAAATCTTCCGCTGATCTCGTAAAAAATCTTTCCGATCCGAACGGTTGGGCGCGTGACACGGCGCAACGATTGCTTGTCGAACGGGCTGATTCCGATTCGATTCCAGAACTGCGCAAACTTGCCACGGCCGGCGCGGAACCGCTCGGACGATTGCACGCGCTTTGGACCCTGGAAGGAATGGGCCAGCTTGATCAGCCCACTTTGTTAAAAGCATTTTCCGATAATCACCCAAAAGTAAAAGCAGCGGCCATTCGATTGAGCGAAGTTTTTTTAAAGACCGCCGCGAAAGATCAAATTTTAATCGGGCTGCTAAAATTGGTGAACGATCCCGCGCCTGATGTGCAACTGCAATTGGCCTTCACCTTTGGCGAAGTGATTGATCCAAAAGCAGAAATGGGAATGGCGACGATTGCCAAAAATTTTTCTTCTAATCCTTACACTCGCGATGCGCTGCTGACCGGTCTTTACAAACGCGAATTGGAAATGCTCGAGAAAACTTTGGCCAATGAATTATGGCGCCAAAAATCGCCGGGCAACGAAGCTTTTCTCAGCGGACTGGCCCGGTGCATTTTTACCGAAGCCAAAACCAATCGCGTGAATCGTTTATTTGAACTCGCCGCTGCGGCAGAGAATTGGCAGCGCAGTTCTTTATTGAATGGAATTCTGGCCAGCGCGCCGATGCAAGGCAAAAGTAAAAGCGCCCCAAAAATTAAACCGGTTCGATTTAGCGAAGAGCCAAGTGGTTTAATCGCGTTAAAAAAAATGAACGATCAGGAGAGCGCGGCCACAATAAAAAAAATATCCAAACTCGTTACTTGGCCCAACCAGCCCGGTTACGTCGCGCCGCCGGTGATCCGGCCATTGACCGCGGAGCAGCTAAAACGTTTTGAAGCGGGCCGCGATTTATTCGCTGCGAGTTGCGCGGCTTGTCATCAGTTCACCGGACTCGGCATGGAAGGATTGGCGCCGCCGCTGGTTGATTCCGAATGGGTGCTTGGTTCTGAGCAGCGCCTGGCGCGAATTGTTCTGCATGGTGTGCGCGGGCCCATTGTTGTGAATGGAAAAAATTACGAAATGGAAATGCCGTCTCTGGCAGTTTTTGAGGATGAACAACTCGCCGCAATCTTGACTTATATTCGGCGCGAATGGGAAAACGGCGCTGATGCTGTTGCGCCTGAAACAATTAAAAAAGCGCGCGCGGCCACGCCTAATCGCAACGAAGCCTGGACGCAGGAGGAGTTGTTAAAAATTAAATGAGTGTCAGAATTTTCAGATCGGAGAATTTATTTATCTTGACAGGTTTCAACGGATAGGTGAAAAAC
>JALYXC010000202.1 GCA_030947315.1 Verrucomicrobiota bacterium
GGGTGATGGTGAACTCCTCGCCGCCCGCGACCTGCCGGAGCAAATCAGGCAAAGACGCCTGGGCTTTTTCTAATGCGACCGTTTGCATAATTGAAAATTAAATGGTTTGGGTGAGAAAACAAGCGCAGGTTTGGAACGCAACGCACGAAGCCAAATTAATTGATGCGTGGAATCAATCCGAATAACAACCCGCCGCCGGAAGTTATGGCGGTGAAAATCACCGATGAGCACCTGACCTTCGACTTAGAAGATGGGCGAAAGGTGAGCGTGCCGCTTTCGTTTTATCCCCCTTTGCAATTGGCCACTCCTCGCGAGCGCAAGACTTTTGAAATTTGCCGTCTGTCTGCTGCGCGGCGCGAAGGAATCCCGCAAATTTGCCGAACGGGTTTGGAGAAAAAAGACGAAGCTCACTGCATCGTCAAATAAAACGAGCGGGAAGTAGGCTTGAGTAAATCCGTCAACAATATTTTTTGCGGTTCAGACATCTGCCTTGGGTTAATTTAAAACCACGATGACTTGCTTTGTCCCAAAAGGACAATTGGATGTAAGCCAGCCACAACGTGGCTGGTCATAGATTATAAAAACGCAATTGTCCTGAAAGGACGATGGAATTTATCACCGCAAATATTTTTCATCATACTCAACCTTGTATTCCTCCTGAAATGTTTTTGTCCGATGATGTTCAACTTGATTCGCAATGTATTCCTTACCGCGTCGCGATTCGAAACGCTCACCGTAAATGCGCCTTAACCTTGTTGCCACGCGAAATTTTTCACGCCAATCGTTTCGTGAATCCATCGCGACGAAGTTTGTTTGATGTCTTGCATAAATGCCGCAAGCGAATGAGTCGCGCGCAAACCAGCCAACAGATGAGCATGATCCGCCGTCCCGCCAACGACTTCAGGAACCGCATTTGCCGCGCGAATTAAACCGCCAAGATATTCATGCAATCGCCCGCGCCAATCATCCGCGATGAACGGATACCGGTCCTTCGTGCTGAACACGATGTGGTAATGCAGGCTTAAATGCGTGGATGGCATTGCGCGGAAAGATTGTAGTCGGAAGATGAATTTGAAAACGTCGAAAATTATTCCCGCCAAAAATTTTTAAATGTCGCGAAGCGACGAAGGAAATTAGCCAGACACGAAGTGTCTGGATTTGGAAGGTGGGTCGTTCGTCCTGAAAGCACGATGGAATTGTTTATACGAATCAATTTTTTGTAGGAAAAATAGTCGGGGCCAACACGGAAAATTATTTTTTTGTGACAAAGGTGTCGCAGAGCGACCAGAGGAAATTAGCCAGACACGAAGTGTCTGGAATGGAAGCGTGGGTCATTTGTCCTGAAAGGACTGCGGAATCGGATAATCTCCAATCGGAATCAATTTCCTTTCGTCCTTTCAGGACGAATAGTTTCGCATGTCAAATCCAGACACTACGTGTCGGGCTAATTCCTCTCGTCGCTTCGCGACTAAATAATCCGCCCGGCGTCCGTTTTATCCCACGCTGCAACTGGCCAAGTCACGCGTGCGCAAGACTTTTGAAATTTGCCATACGTCTGTCTATTGGCCGAAACTCGATTGCGACATCAGTTCCGATTGCCTGCTGCGCGGCGCGAAGGAATCCCGCAAATTTGCTGAACGCGCTTGGCGCAAGAAGGTGATTATCATGCGTTGGGATAAAAACATTAGAATTCAAAAACACATTGTAAAAATCATTTTCCTTCAATGCATCTTGCCTTACTTGGAGAAGGGCTTCATCAAGTTTGCTCATATCTGTTACTCAAGCTCCTTCCGCCACCTAACCAATTGCTTCGCCACTTCTTTCGTTCCCGGTGCGCCGGTGATGTTTCGTTGCGACATGGCTTTTTTTAAATCGAAGATTTGCAGCGCGTCGTTGCCAAAAGTTTTCTCAACGGATTTTAATTCGGCGAGCGAAAGTTTATTTAGCGGTTTTCCTGTTTTCTCGGCGAGGCCGACGACCACGCCAACGACGTGGTGCGCCTGTCTAAACGGCATTCCTTTGCGCACGAGATAATCGGCCAAATCGGTCGCGAGCAGCGCGGGATCGCTCGCGGCGTTCGCGCAACTCGTTTTGTTAATCGAAATATTTTGGAACATCGCGGCCATCAAACGCGTCGTGGCGCGAACGGTATCGGCGGTGTCGAACAAACGCTCTTTGTCCTCCTGCAAATCGCGATTGTAAGTCATCGGCAAACCTTTCAGGAGCGTGAGGAGCGAAACGAGGTTGCCAAAAACGCGGCCGGTTTTCCCGCGCGTCAGTTCGGCGATGTCGGGATTTTTTTTCTGCGGCATCAACGACGAACCGGTGGTGAAGGCATCGGCGATTTTTATGAAATTAAATTCCGCGCTCGCCCAAAGAATCACATCTTCCGCAAGGCGCGAAAGATGCATCGCGAGAATCGCGGCGACGCTGCAAAATTCCACGGCGAAATCGCGGTCGCTCACGGCGTCCATCGAGTTTTGCGTGAGTTGCGCTTTTCCTTTTGCATCAACAAAACCGAGCATCGTGGCGACCAGTTCGCGGTCGAGCGGCAAGGTGGAACCGGCAATCGCTCCGCTGCCGAGCGGACAAACGTTGACGCGCTGAAAACAATCGCCGAGCCGCGCGTAATCACGCTCCAGCATCTCGACATACGCGAGCAAATGATGCGCAAAATAAACCGGCTGGGCGCGTTGCAAATGCGTGTAACCGGGAATAATGACGCCGGAATTTTCCGCGCCGAGTTCGACGAGAGATTTTTGCATCGAACGAATTTCGACGAGCAATTCCACAATTTCTTCGCGGAGCCACATGCGAATATCGAGCGCGACTTGATCGTTGCGGGAACGGGCGGTGTGAAGTTTCGCGCCAGCGGGAACGCGCCGAGTTAATTCCGCTTCGATGTTCATGTGGACATCTTCGAGTTCCATTTTCCACCGGAACTTTTCGTCGGAGATTTCCTGGCCGATTTCTTCGAGGCCTTTGGTGATTTGCGCCAGTTCGGTTTTCGTGAGCACGCCGATTTTCTGCAACATCGTGGCGTGGGCGATGGAGCCGAGAATATCGTGTTCCCACAGCCGCCAATCGAAGGAATTGGATTGGGTAAATTGCGCGACATCCGCGCCCGGACCGCTGGCGAACCGTCCGCTACGAGAAACTGGAGAAGATTTTTTCATGAGTTGGAAAGTG
>JALYXC010000310.1 GCA_030947315.1 Verrucomicrobiota bacterium
GTCTGGATTGGTATGAGATCATACCGCGACGAGCCGTTCCCATTTTATTTTGAACGACTTGCGGGCAAAAAGTTCCGGGTTCAACACGCCGTTTGGCTTTTTCCCGAGCGATAGATCAACCATGACCTGACAAGCCGCGTGACCGATGTCGCGAAACAATTCGTCTGTCCACGCGATGCTGTGCGGTGCGAGCAAAACATTGTCGAGTTCTGCAAATCGAGAAGGTGCAGTTATAGGTTCTTGCGCAAAACAATCCAGCGCTGCTCCCGCGATGCGATTATTTTTCAACGCGTCGTAAAGCGCATCTTCATCCACGATGCCACCACGCGCGGTGTTGAGGAGATAAGCGTCGGTTTTCATCATCGCCAGTTCACGCGCTGCGATGAGGTTGCGGGTTTTTTCCGTGAGCGGACAATGAATAGAAATAAAATCCGATTGTTTGAGCAATTCTTCGAGACTTACCAGGCGTGCGCAAGATTTCGCAGCCATTTCCTCTGTGGCAAATGGATCAAAAGCCAATGGTTGTTTCATGCCGAAAGCACGAAGTAGTTCAATCGTTTTGCGCGCAATTCCACCGAGGCCAATCACGCCGAGTGTGCGGTCGCGTAATTCGCGGCCCATATACTTCGAGCGTTCATCCCATTGACCACTCCGCACCAGCTTGTCTTTGATGTGAACGTTATGACTCAGTGCAATCATCCAACCGATGGCGGCTTCCGCCACGGGACGATCCACCGCGCCGGTCGTAATGGTCACGAGCACGTCGGCAGCGGTGCAGGCGTTCACATCCACCGAATCGTAGCCAACGCCGAACCGTGCCATCACCAAAAGATTTTCTGAGTTCGCCACGCTTTCGGCTGTGACCGATGGGGTCAGGACTATGACGCCCTGCGCATCGCCAATCTGGTCGGCGCCTATCTGTTTACGATGCTCTTTGAAAACGGTTTGCGAAATGTGCGGATGCTCTGCTAGCACCGACAAACCGATGTCGCGATACTTCGACGCGCCATTGCTGTCGTAAAAATCTGCGGTCAACGCGGCTTTAAATTTATTGGCGCTCATATCCTGATTGGAAAATTTTGTTTCATTCTGTTACGCAAGATTAAAACCAAATGTGCGGTGCAGATTTTACGCCCAATTTTTCAAACGCGATGTTGATTGACCGGATCATCATTCCGGTATCTGAGCCGAGTCCGATGAGATTGAAACCCTGGTCGCGACGCTTGCAGGCGTCTGCGGGATCAAGGCTCATCACGCCGGCGCCAATGCCGCGTCGCTCGGCTTGCGCGCGAATTTTTAAAATCAATTCCGCCATGCCGGGGCCTTCCCATTCGCCGAGATGGCCGTGACTGGCGGACAAATCAGCGGGGCCGAAGAAAATAAATTCCAAGCCGGGAACGGCAAGAATTTCTTCGATATTTTCCGCCGCCTCGCGCGTTTCGATGAGCGGAATGATCAGAGTGTTTTCATCGGCGGCTTCGAGATATTCGCGGAAAGCCATGCCCCATTTGACGGCACGTTCGCCCCCAACACCGCGCTGTCCTCCGGGCGGATATTTTCCATGACGAAATCCTGCTTCCAATTCCGCGCGTGTGCGAATCAGCGGCAACAAGACGCCATGCGCGCCGATGTCGAGAGCGCGCTTGATATTGCTTTGCGAAAGTTCGGGCACGCGGACAAACACTGCCGTCTCCGTCCCGCGCACTGTGCGGACATGCTCCATGACTTCGCGCCAATCGAGATGGCCGTGCTCCATGTCCACGCAAATCCAATCGAGGCCAAAGGTAGCAGCAATCTCGGTGATGCTGGGCGCTTCCAGTGTGACCCATAGACCGAAGACTGGCTGATTCGCGGCAATTTTTTGTCGAAGTTTTTGAATGGCAGGAATTTTCATTTAGTAATAGTGGAGTTTATTTTCCAAGAATACCGATTCGCGTCCTTCATTTTGTCCTCTTTTCAAGAAATTCTTTTTCTTTCTTCCACTCTTGATCCAATATGAAATCGAGCGCGCTACGAGAGATCGCAAAGTCGTTTTCAAATGGTGGAAATCTTCATTTTACAGGTGCTTCAAATGACTCCTGGATAGGTTTGGCTGGAGTCTCTTTGGCCAAATAATTTCCATAACCTATTACCACAGTAGATGAGACTAACACGAACAAGCCCAATCTCATCAACCAATGGGTTCGCTTGCTGACGCCTTTCCATTCGGAAAGATAAACGCCGAGGAGCGTCCCAAAAATTATGATGCTCGCCATGTGCAATGTCCAACTGGAGAAATCGTATTTGCCCATCTTCGTCGTGCCCATGCTGTAGAAGAAAAATTGGAGATACCAGAGTGTTCCAGCGATGGCGCAGAGAAGGTAGTTAGCGAGTAATGGCACTGGTTGAGATTTACTTGTAGGACTACTACTAGAATTGAGGTAGTCGCCGCCCGTTTTGTTTTTGATGTTAAGGAAAACGCACCAGATAAAATTCGTCGTGAAACCGCCAGCGAGAATGATGATGAGCACGGGCAGATTTTTCCAAAGGTCCGACGCGCCATTGGTCACGGCGAGTTCGGCGATAGGTTTGCCCGCTGCGAAACCATAAGACATACAAGCGCTCATGATGCCGCAGAAGGTCGCGACCCAGACGCCTTTTTTGAAATTGAATTCTTTAACGGTCGCTTTCTTATCGGCGTCAGGCACTTCGTGTTCCTTGGCGATGCCCGCGAAACCGCTGATGACAATTCCCAACAAACAAACTGCCACGCCAGCCATCACGACGAGGCCGGAAGTAGTCTTGATGATGCCGGAAAATTCGCCGTTAAAAATCGGTGGCAGCAACGTGCCGAATGCCGCGCAATAACCGAGCGCCATTGCCGTGCCGAGCGCGAAGCCGAGGTAACGAACTGTGAGGCCGAAGGTCGCGCCGCCGATTCCCCATAGCATGCCGAATAGGAAACTCCAGAACACGCTCTTCGATGGCGCATGGGTCAAAGTAGTCAGCAGGTTGGGCACAGCGAGCGAGGCGATAATCCACGGCACAACTATCCAACTGAACACGCCGCCGACTATCCAGTAACTTTCCCACGACCAATGTTTGACCTTGCGATAAGGCAGATAAAATATCGCGGACATCAGCCCGCCGATAGCATGGAGTAGAACACCGAGTGGAGGATTGGGTATCATAAAATTTGTGGAGATAGAACAAGTCGTCGGAACGAAGTTGAAATGGGGAGCGCGCCCATCTCGAGCGCAGCCGACGACGCCCTCGTCGTCGGCATTGGAAAACGTGGGAAAATTTTCAGTGCGTCCTTCGTGAGAAGGTTCGGCGCGAGGGCGCACCGAACAACAGCCGGGGCGGCTGTGGTCCCCAACCAGAATGGAGGATTGGGGATCATAATGTTTGGGGAGCGCGGCAGTGAGTGAATCCCAACGGGATTCCATCGATTAGCCCAGGGTTGCGAGGCACGAGCTACCCTGGGTGAAGAGAAAAAGAAATCAACAACCCCAACGGGGTTGCAGCATTGGTCATTCGTTTCCGATGGATGCAACCCCGTTGGGGTTGAAATTATTTTTCCGCAATTTTCCCAGGGTAGCTCGTCCCTCGCAACCCAAGGCTGAGTGATGCAATCCCTTTGGGATTGAAGATTTGTCAGAAGGCGCATCATTTCTTCTCGTAAACGATTGGTTCTTTGTTGGCGACTTTTTCCATGTCAAAAATCTTTTTATCGTCTTCACTTAAGGTTACTCGTATTTTCTCTTGGTCGTTAGAAGACTGGACGGTGCAAGACTTGATGAAGTCTCCACGCACCGCCTCGCTGAAACTCCCTTTACCGCTGATGTTTTGCTTAATTTCTTTCCCGGCTCTAACAAAAACGTATGAGCCAGAAAGAACCCCGGCGGCCGGGATTGCTGAACCCATCACCAAGACGTTCAACATTTTGGTTTTGGTTATCGGTCCGGGAATTTTTTCTTCAAGAGTGCCAGGCAGGTAAAAAGCATTTCCCTTTTTTCCATAAGGCAGGTGCGCAGCATTACCTTTTTCAACGTATTCCACTTCGATGATGCCCAAAATAGTGACGTTAGGTTTGTAGCGAATTCCTTCCAGTTCGTTGGTCGATTGAAAATCAGCAGGCAGCGGAGACAACTTGACGGCAGCAATGTCGTGCTTAAGCGTTTCCTCAGCGACCTCACTTGCAAACGACTTCATTTCGGTAGAAACACCTTCCCAATTAAAAAGTGACAGGAAGGCATTTGTGTCCTTCCGTCTCGCGGCCGTTTCAACCTGGCTTCGCAATTGTTCAGCCGAAGCAGGAGCGTCTTTCGCAAATAGAGATTGAAGCGCAAACAAAAAAATTAAGGTGCTCAGATAAATTTGTTTCATAGGGTAATTTCTTTTGAGTTTTTGTTCACGCCACGGCCCTTGCCACAGTTTGATTTCTCAAATAATCCGAAAGCGTTTCCGGCCCGAGGACGCCGCCGCCGCAACCGCTCAAGTTGCATCCCGCGTAGGGCATGCCGTGCGCGAAAAGATTGTGAGCGTTGATCCAACTGTTTCCCGCAACGAGCCGTTCGCCGACACGATTCGCGCGGTCGAGGTTCGCGCTCCAAACGCTGTTGGCCAAGCCGTAGGTGGAACTGTTCACGAGTTCAACTACCTTGTCCTCGTCGTTGAAGGTCATCACGTAGGCAACCGGTCCGAAAATTTCTTCTCGAGCGCAGATGTTGTTAGCGTCGCCAGTCAGCAGCGCGGGTTTGACGTAGTAGCCGCCAGCATGACCTTTGACTTCGGCGCGTCCGCCTTCGAGTAAAAGTTTCGCGCCGGTCTTCACACCTTTGTCGAGATAACCCAAAACGCGCGCGCGTTGTTTCTCGCTGACTACTGGACCGAGAGCTGTATCTGAATCCGCGCCATAACCAATCTTCAACGCGGCGAGTGTCGAGGTAGCCTTCTTGACGAAGGCGTCATGAATTTTTTCGTGAACCATCCAGCGCGTGGCGGTGCAACAAACTTGTCCGGCGTTCAATGTGACTGCGCCAGCGAGAGCTTCAGCGACGGCTTCAACATTTACGTCGTCGAAAATTACGGCTGCGCCTTTGCCACCGAGTTCAAGTTTCGCGGGAACAAGATTTTTCCCACAAGCTTCCGCGATGAGACGACCGACTTCCGGCAAGCCAGTGAACGACATGCGTTTGATTCCGGGATGCTGCGAGAGCGCCGCGCCCGCCGTATGACCAAGGCCAGTGACAACATTGATAACTCCCGAAGGCACGCCAGCTTCTTCGGCGAACTTCGCGAAGTAGAGTGTGGAGAGTGGAGTATCTTCGGCGGGTTTAATGACAACGGTATTTCCCGCCGCCAGCGCAGGAGCCACGCCCCAACCGACGAGCAGGAACGGAAAATTCCACGGAAAAATAAATCCGCAAACGCCATACGGAACACGAACCGTGTGCGCATCGAAACCAGAAACGGCAATCGGCTCGCGACGACGCGTCTGCACCGCGAGGTCGGCGTAGTAGCGAAAGGATTGCGCGGAATGCGGAATATCAAACGCGGCGGCTTGACCACGTGGCTTGCCGACATCGAGCGATTCAATCTGCGTGAGAATTTCCGCGTTCTTATCAATCAAGTCCGCAAGGCGATGAAGAATCACCGCGCGGTCATTGGC
>JALYXC010000237.1 GCA_030947315.1 Verrucomicrobiota bacterium
GTCCCGCCCTGAGAAAATGGCACTTCTTTTTTGCGAAGGTCTTTGGGGATTGAGATAAAATGATTGGCGGAAACATTCCACAAAGAGTGAGGATTTATTTCGCTCGTTTCAAGTCAGTTTGGGGTGGAGAGAAATCTTAAATTCTGAAAAACATCTGCCCTTCGGAGAAGGCGTTCTTCGTTCATCGGAGCTTCGCGGCTTTTTATCGGCGCCTGAACCTTCGGGCAACAAGCCTTTGGTCTAATGGTCAGATTTGACCGCCTGACCACTTCGCTGCGCCGGCGTTTCAAAAAATAGTCTTTTAAAACATTTAAAACCTGACGCGCTCTCTCTTGAAAAAAGAGAGCGCGCTCTTATTCTCGTGGGGAACAAGACGCTAGCGAACCTTCACACCCCATTTGCATAAAACATTCTCCTGACTTCCAGGTTCACACGGCATGTTTTTCGCCTTAGAGAAAGGCTGGAATATTAGTAAGTTCTTTTAAGTTGGAAGAATCGGATTGCGCCATTGACTGGAGTAGTCGCTCGATAGGCCGCGGACGCGCCAAGGAAATCTATGAGAACATTTCCGCCGACCACTTGAATTTTAGTGATAATGAGATTCGGGGAGGAGCCAGGCCCAATTTGAGTAAAGGTAGCGGTGTTATCATCCAAATATGGCCCGGTGACGATTGGTGAGCTGACGAGTTTAAATCGTTCTCCAGTAAACACAATATTATCAAACGTAACGGTACTCAGTGACGCAAGAACCAGACCGCTGCTTTCTCCACCAAATAAACGCACTCCGACATCGCCCGATGGTGCCGCCCCGGTCACAAAACCGAATGTAAAATTTGCAGAATTACTGCTTAAGAGCGTGAGAGTTAGCAAGGACGGCGCGGTGGTGGAAGCAGCCACATCGGTCCCTGGAGTTGGAGCAATTCCCTGGGTGCCTCCCGCAGAAATGGCAACGCCCACACCGCTGTTCGCCAGAGCGGCAACATCAAGCAGCCCAACCGTAGTGAGAGTGCCGGACAGTGTATAAAATGTGTTTGTTTGAAATGAGGTTCCAGTCAATGTTTGAAAAAGAGATCCTTTATTTTGAAGGGCCGCCACTGATGTCAGTCCGCTAATGCTGCCATTTTGCGCCGGCGTCACGGCCACGGTTGGCTGAGCTACGACTCCCAAGATTCCGACTGCGCGGCCATTCCACGGCCCTGCACCCAGGCGTGCTATCGTATCACCACCGAGGGGGGAACCGCCAATACTACCTTGATCAGTAATCGCATTGAAACTGCCGTCATTTAGGTTGGTGTCAATGAGCGTGACAGCCTGCGCGGAACGACTAAAAAGCGCGACCAGACAAATTAGCGCAGCGGTGGCGAGATGAAGAATTTTTGTTTTCATAATATTTCCATTCTGTTTTTGTTTTTGTTGATGAGTCTCCATGCGTTTTTTGCAGTGAGACGCTTCAAGATTAGAGTGGGTTTTATTTGAAAGCAATCTTTTTTATGCGAAAATAAATTTTTGTTTGTTGCGAAAATCGGTCCCTGAAATTCACTGTCAATCCTTAGAACTTAATCCACACCATCAAGCTAAAATTTTGAGGAAATTGCTTTTGGCGCGTGCCATGATTACTCTTTTGCCTGAAAGATTTTTCGATGCGCAATATTCTATTTCTCGGTTTTGTTTTTCTTTTCGTAATTGAAGTCAGTGCCACTGATTTGCGCACGCTTGAGGGCAATCCGCTCCAGATGCCGGCGGTGGGCGATTACGGTTTGCGAATTCTTTCTCCAACCTTGCTGGAACTGACGTTGATTACCACCAAGCGGCCCGATCCCGCGCCGATCACGGAATGGAATTTCGTAGGCGCCAACGGGCAATTATCCGCTCCGGCTTCTTCGGCTTTTGTGGTGACGGCCGGCGGGCCAACGATCGCTGTGCAGTCAGTCGGTTTCAAACGCCGTGCGCTTTATGCTCCTTTGAAAATTTATGATTTACGGATTGGGAATTATCTTTATTTGCAATTGGCCAGTCCAATTTCTGAAGGTCAAGCGGTGCAAGTCAAAAATCCCGCCGGAAAACTTTGGAGCGTCGATAAAAAATTTTCCGCGTCGGCCGATTCGCTTCGTTGGAGTCCAGTCATTCACGCCAATCAGGAAGGGTATCTTCCCGACTATTCAAAAAAAGCGATGGTCGGATATTATCTCGGCAGTCTTGGCGAAATGAATATCGCCGCTTCGTCCGGATTTAAATTGCTCGACGCGAATAATAACGCCGTCGTTTATACAAATATTTTAACTTCGCGAAAAGATATTGGTTACACTTATACGCCGATTCCGTACCAAGCCGTTTTAGAAGCTGATTTCTCGGCCTTCAAGAAACCGGGCGAATATCGTCTGCAAATTCCCGGACTGGGAACTTCCTTCCCATTTTTTATTAATGAAGGCATCGCCGCAAATTTTGCCCGGACGTACGCTCTGGGTCTTTATCATCAACGTTGCGGAATGGCCAATGAACTTCCTTTCACAAGATTCACGCATGGCGCCTGTCACTTGCATTCAGCCGAAGTGCCGACGATGGATTTCGCCACGGTCAACACGATTCTCACCGAGTTTACCGGAAATTTTTCAGCGAACCCGCGTCACCGCGCCCCGCGTTTACAGGATCTCCGCTCGAGTCTTTATCCATTCGTCAACACTAATAAAGTTGATGTATCCGGCGGGCACCACGATGCGGGCGATTACAGCAAATATACAATCAACTCCGCGCAATTAATTCATGTGCTGGTTTTTGCCGCGGATACTTTTCCCGGCGCGGGCGAACTGGATAATTTAGGTTTGCCCGAAAGCGGCGATGGCAAGAGTGATTTGTTGCAGGAAGCAAAATGGGAATCGGATTTTCTCAGCACGCTGCAGGATGCGGATGGCGGATTTTATTTTTTGGTTTATCCGCGCGATCGCGAATACGAAGACAACGTTTCTCTCCAGGAAAAAGATTTGGGCGATCCGCAAGTGGTATTTCCAAAAACAACGGCGGCCACGGCGGCGGCGGTGGCGGCGCTCGCGCAAACAGCTTCCTCGCCTTTATTCAAACAGCAATTTCCCCAGGCCGCCGCCAATTATATGGTCAAGGCAAAAAAAGGCTGGGATTTTTTAGAACGCGCTTTTGCCAAATTTGGGCGCGACGCTTCCTATCAAAAAATCACGCATTACGGCGATGAGTTCATGCACGATGATGAAATCGTCTGGGCGGCCACCGAATTATTTCTCGCGACGGGCGATCCGAAATTTCAAAAAGAACTAAAATCCCATTTTAATCCGGCCAATCCAGAGACACGCCGCTGGACATGGTGGCGAATGTTCGAAGGGTACGGCTGCGCCATTCGGAGTTACGCTTTTGCCGCCAAAACAAAACGATTGCCCAAAGAAAAACTTGACGCGCAATTTCTCGCGCAGTGCACCCAGGAAATTATTGCTTCAGCCCAGGATCAAGTTAATTACGCTGAACAAAACGCCTACGGCACAAGTTTTCCAATCGAGAGCAAACGCTTTCGTAATGCGGGCTGGTATTTTTCCCTGGATCGCGCCTTTGATGTGGCGGTCGCTTATCAACTCGATTATGCAGGCTCTAATGATCCGCGCCCCAAATATCTGGAAACAATTTTGGGCAATATGAATTACGAAGCCGGCTGCAATCCGGTCAATATCAGTTTTATTTCGGGCCTCGGCTGGAAACGCCCGCGCGAAATGGTCAATCATTTTGCCCAAAATGACCGCCGGATTTTGCCTCCCACTGGTTTGATTTGGGGCAATATCCAGGAAGGTTTTGCGTATCTGGAAAATTATAAAAAAGAACTGGGCGCGTTGACTTTTCCTTCTGATGGCGATGAGAAAAATGCCTATCCATTTTACGATCGCTGGGGAGACAGCTTCAATACCAGCGG
>JALYXC010000316.1 GCA_030947315.1 Verrucomicrobiota bacterium
GCGCATCATATAGTTGTCCGTTTTGCCGCCAATATAACCCGCCAGAGCGCCCCAAAAAACCCCGATGACCAAACTGACACACGCTCCCACCGCTCCGACAATTAAAGAAACGCGCGCTCCATAAAAAACGCGCGTCAACAAATCTCGTCCATGAACGTCTGTTCCAAACCAGTGCTGCGCGGTGGGCGGCTGAAATTGTAATTCAGTTGTCGTTTCAGGTTTGTAATGCGAAAGGAAAGGCCAGACTAAAATAACCGCAAGCAAGCTAAGCAGAAAAATGCCGCTGAAGATCGCCGGCCTATTTCTTCGGAACCGAAGCCACGCGCGCTGGTTTGGACTGAAATGAAGTTGAGAATCGGAAGCCGCGTTTTGGCCCTCGACCTTCGACCCTCGGCTCTCGACTAACTTACTCATACCGCACCCTTCGATCCAAAAGGCTATAGCTCAAATCAACCAACATATTAATGACCAACAGTAAGCCGGCATACAGCAACACCAATCCAATGGTCATCGTGTGGTCGCGATTAAAAATACTGTTAATGAAAAACACGCCAATCCCAGGAATCTGAAAAATGTTTTCGACGACAAAAGAACCGGTCAACAAATCCGCCAGCAACGGACCTGAATAAGAAATCACCGGCAAGATCGCCAAACGCAAGGCATGCTTCCACAGAATAGCCGATTCGCTCACTCCTTTGGCGCGCGCGGTAATAATGAATTCCGAGTGAAGCGTCGTGGAAAGTCCCTCTCGCATGAGTCGCGCAATTCTCCCCGAGAAATAAAGTCCCAACACCGTCGTGGGCAAAATCATGTGCGCCGGCGATTCCCACAAAGCTACCGGCAGCAGGTGAGTTTTGACCGCCAGCCAAAGAATCAGCAACGGAGCAATGACAATGCTCGGAATACAAAACGAAAGCATCGCGATGAATCCACCGAAGTAATCGCCCCATTCGCCCCGGCGCAACGCCATGTAACAACCGAGCGGAATGCCGGTGAACATCGCAAAACAAAAGGCCATCCCGCCGAGCAAGAGCGACACCGGAAGACATTGCAAAATAATGTCGTTCACGGTGTGATTGCGATATTTGAGCGAAGGTCCCAGATCACCGGTGACGAGACCGTTGCGGGTTGCACGCATTTCGGCGACGTCATCAACGTTCACTTTTTCAGGTTGAGTCAGGCGAATAGCAACAAGGTTGGAGATTGTTCCATCATTAAGAAATCCTTCCACGTAACCAACACGTTCCTTATTTATTTGAACTGGCGCATTGGTTCGTAACTTTTGAAAATCTTGAAACCGGGCGAAAATTCGTTTGGTGCCGACCGGCGCAGCATTCGTCAAAACTGCATTTGCGAAAACCAGCGCAGTTTGTTTTTCAGTTTCATTCAATTGAGCATCGCGAGTTTTTAAAAAAGCATTTTCCGGAATGATCGCGCTGTGTATCCCGCTGGAGTTGATTTGAATGTAAGCGTCGCCCATCAAGCCGAGATAACGCAAATACTGTTTCCACAAAGGTTCATCGAGATGAAATTTCGCCTGCAGATTTCTTTCGATTTCCGGCGAGGACGGTTTGCGCTCCGAATCAAACGGCCCACCGGGCATGCTATGAATCAGCATGAACCCGATGAAGCTGACGATCAGCAATACCGGGAGCATTTGCAGTATTCGTTTTAGGAAATACATGTTGATTCGTGAAACGTGAAACGTGAAAAAAATTTGGGCCGTTTCATCTTTATATTTTTACGCTTCACGTTTTACGTTTCACCTTTTTCTTAATTGCATAAATCGGATGTTCATCGAGCAGATTAAAATAGAGACCTTCGATTTCCTCGGGCCGGGCAAACAACACTCCTGCGTAAAAATAAATAGGCGTGATCGGTAAATCTTCGCGGATGAGAATTGTCTCAGCCTGCTGCAAAAGTTTTTCCCTTTTTTTTGGGTCAGTCTGGCGATTGCCTTCGCGCACCAGTTCATCGTAACGCGGATTGCTCCAGCCCGTGGCGTTGTTGCCGCTTTTGGTCATGAACATATCCAGAAAAGTATTGGGATCAATGTAATCGCCAATCCAACTGCTTCGCGCCACATCGTAATCCCTTCGGCGAACCGCCGTGTAGTAAACTTTTGATTCGGTTTGATCGAGTTCCATCGCAATTCCCAACTGCTCTCGCCACATCGCTTGCAGTTCAACGCCGATCTGTTTATCCGTCTCGCCGTTTTTAAAAAGATAACGAAATGTTGGAAAACCTTTGCCTCCCGGAAAACCTGCTTCTGCCAAAAGTTTGCGCGCGAGTTCCGGCTCATAACCGTAACCTTCCGGTGAAGTGTACATCGCCATGCCGGCCGGGACAAAATGGGAGGCCGGTTTTTCGCCACTCCGGGTGATTCGTTCGACGATCCGTTTTTTATCAATCGTCATGGCCAGCGCTTTGCGCACGCGCACGTCGTTAAACGGTTTTTTCAACACGTTGAATCGCATAAAAAATGTGCCGAGATAATCGTAACGACGACAATCCTGCCGTTTTCCGAGCACATCCATAAGATCATTCGGAATCAAATTTTTGTCCCACAAAATGTCGGCCTGGCGGGCTTCGTAAAGATTCATGGCGGTCATGGCTGATTCACTCGGCAAAAAATCCACAATATTATTTTGGATATGAGCCGCATCCCAATGACGCGGATTCTTGCGAACACGAATTTTATGCAGAATGCGCCAGAATTCCAAAGTGTAAGGACCACTGGTCGGCAACGGTTTGCTCATCATCCAGCGATCCCCGTTTTTTTCAATCGCGAATCGGGGCACCACCGCCAAAGTTTGAAAAGCGCACAGATCGAGAAAAAAAGGCGTTGGCCCGATCAGTTCCACTTGCAAAGTGTATGGATCAATCGCCTTCATGCCGACCCGCGCCGGGTCTTTAATTTTTCCAGCATTAAAATCTTCCGCATTTTTAACGAAAAATAATTGACTCGCATATTCCGAAGCGGTGATCGGATCCAACACACGCCGCCATGAATAAATTACGTCCGCCGTTGTGATCGGTTCGCCCGTGGACCAAACGGCATTCGTGCGCAAATGAAACGTGTAAATTTTTCCATCCTCAGAAATATCCCACCGCGCCGCAATTGCGGGAACGGGCGTGGCTGTTTTGGGATCAAGTCGGGTGAGGCCTTCAAATAAAGCGCGCACAATTCGGCTGTCGGCTTGCACCGTGACGATGGCCGGATCGAGCGTGCCAGGTTCTGCGCCATTGATA
>JALYXC010000259.1 GCA_030947315.1 Verrucomicrobiota bacterium
AGCGGAATGCCTGACGGGTTTTCCCCAGACTTAAGTCCCAGCGCAGAATCCATTCCCGGATCGGTCACGCCAGGTTTGTAGCCCGGAATGTAAGTGACGCCGGGCGGTTTATGTTTGCATCCGGTCAGGCCGGCGAGGAGAACCAAACTTAAGGTGAATACTTTTAATAATGCGGTGTGTTTCATATTTATTTTTTTTGAAATTTTATTGATTATTTTGCCCAACTTGGCTGTGAACTGTTTCCTGAAATTTGCGCGATATCTTTGACATGTTTCGTCGGCACGTCAAGCACAGAGAGACCGCGTTGATGATTTTTTCGATTGGTGAAAATAATGGCGCGAGAATTTGGCGCCCAGGACGGGTCTTCGCCCGTGACGCCCAAAGCGGTCGCGCTGCCGCCCGCGGCGGGCACCAGGCAGATTTCAAAATTGGTCGCGCCGCGTTGCGTGGTGAAAATAATATTTTTTCCGTCGGGCGACCAATCTGGTTCCGTCGCGCTAAAAACGCCGCTCGTTTGTAAACGCCGCGCCGTGCCGCCCTCGATGGAAATGGTATATAAACCGGGCCGCCCACCTTCCCGCGACACATAACAAATGGTCTGGTTATTGGGCGACCAACAGGGCGAAGATTTATCTTCTTTTGATTGAGTGAGTTGTTTGAGATTCGAGCCGTTAATTGCGCAAACGTATAAATCGGGACTGCCGTTTTTACTTAAAATCATCGCGACGCGCTGGCCGTCGGGCGAAATAGCGGGACTGAAATTTGAGCCGGGATAACTGGAAAAACTCTGGCGGGTTCGCGCCTTTAAATCATGAGAATAAATATGAGGCGAGCCTGCTTTCCAGGAAGAATAAAAAAGTTTTTGCTGGCCGGGCATCCAAGCCGGCGCGCTGACCAGACTACTATCTTGCGTCACGGCCGCCGCGTTATGCCCGTCGTAATCGGCCACATAAATTTCACTGACGGAACCGTGCGTGACTTTGAAGGCGATTTGCGTTTGGGCGATTCCTTTTTTTTGAGTGAGGGCGAAAATAATATCATTGGCCAACGCGTGTGCTTGAGAACGAGGGCTGCCGACATTGTAAGACATGGGTTTTAGCACCATTGATTTATTGATGGCATCCATGACGCGCCCTTCGAGGGTGGCGGAATTTTTGCCGCTGATTACATATTGGGCTTTGTCAGCGGCCACAAATTCAAAACCGGAGACATACAAATCGAAGCGCAAAACCGAATCCACTTCGCCAGTAAAACCGCTCATCAAAACCGGAATGGGACGCGCCGCTTCGCCAGTTTTTTCAATATTAATAATATCATTCTTCGCCCGCACGGTGGTCGTGGAAAAAAGTGCCGCCAATAAAATAAAATAAAGTTTTGTGTTCATCCGATGGATTGTTTTGCTTTGAGGTTAAATTTAATAATAAAAGTTCGCTGGGAATCTTTGGTCGAGGAAGGAAACGGCGGCAGCTTTTGCACGCGATGCAAGACCGCTTCCACTGATTGATCGAGCGCGATGCGGCCTGATTTTTTTTCGATGCTGAACGAAATGACATTGCCATCGCGAGCCACCACGATGCGTGCCGTGGTGGCCGATTCATCGTCAGCCAGATCATCGGGCGCTATCCAATTTTCATAATACAGAGTGTAGACAATCGAGCGATAATCCGCATAAGCTTCCCCGCCGCCTTGTCCTGGCATATCAACGATGGTCGCTTTGGATGAATTTTTTAAAATGGCGTTGGCCGCATTGGCTACCGCAGTTCGGCGCGCTTTTTGGTCAGCGGCAATTTTTGCCGCGTTGGGTGAAGCTGTTTTAGTGTCAGCGGAATTGCGTTGAATCGGTTTGCTCGTGTCAATTTTAATCTGCGTTTCGGATTTTTTCGGCAAATTTTTCTCGACGATTTTTGCGGTCAAATCTGGTTTGGGTTTTGTAATTTCTTTCGGAACTGAATTTACGATTTTTTCTGCCGGTGTTTTTACCGGTTCGGGTTCCGTCTCCTTTGCTTTTGGCGGCGTAGCTTGAACTGGTTTTTGTTCGGGCAGTTTTACACTCGGATTTCCTCCGCCGGAAAAATTTCCATCAATGGCTTTCAGCGGAATGATTTTTAACAACGTCACGTCTTCCGGTGTGTCCGGCGCGCTTTTGAATCCAGCGCTGACAATTAAAATCAGCGCCAGCAACAGGTGCATTCCACCCGAAGCGATCAAACATTTTTTTTGCAAGCGACTCATTATTTTTGATTGGGCCGGGTCGGAAAAGAAAAGCGCGTGATGCCTCTTCGTTGACAGCGATCCAGCACGGCCAAAGAATGTTTGTTCAAACCATTTTCGTCCACCCGAATTATCACGACCGTATTTGGATTGGCCCGGACGACCTGCACCAAAACTTTTTCTATCTGGTCCAAAGTCATGGCGCGGCCGTTCAAACGATAAGCGCCACTGACGCTGACCTCAACGGTTTGTTTATCTTTGGCCGTAATTTTTTCGCCCGCCACGCCGCCTTTGGGCAATTGCAAGGGAAGACTTTGCTCCAGCAAAGGGCGCGTAATAATAAAAATGAGCAACAGCACGAAGGCCAAATCCAGCAGCGGCGTAATATTGATTTCATTCAACGTCACGAGCGAATTGCGTTGGGAAAAACGTTTCATTAAAAATTTTTTATACTAATCCTCGCGTAAATATTCTGTTTCCATTTTAGAAACCAGGTTCTGCGCAAAATTATCTAATTCCACGGTTAAAACCCGTAGCGTATGTACGAGCCAATTGTAACCAAACATGGATGGAATGGCGACAAGCAAACCAGCCACCGTCGTGACCAGCGCAGCGGAAACGCCGGGTGCCATCGTAATCAACTCCGCATTTCCCTTTATCCACACGTTGGCAAAAGTATCCATCACGCCCCAAACCGTTCCGAGCAAACCAAGAAACGGCGCGCCACTAACGGCAATCGCCAGCGTGATCAAACCCGATTCCAACTTCAACGCTTCGCGGGCCACGGCGCTTTCCAGAGTCCGTTTGATGTGTTCCATTGATTTGAGCGAAATATATTTTTTGCGCTCATCGCCCTTGGGATTTTTCAAGCGCGTTTCCAATTCGGCGCAGCCTTCCTGATAAACAGCAAAAAGCGGACAGCCATTTACCTGCATGCGCCGGTCGTAAATAGCCGTGACATTTTTTTGGGCGCGAAATTCCGCGTCAAAATATAAATTCAGTTTTTTGGCGCGTCGCATTTGCAACCATTTGCCGACCATAACCGACCAGGCAAAAACAGAAAACAGCGCCAAAATAACCAAAATGGCCTTGCCTTCGATCGGCGCGCTTCGCACCACGAATGAAACATTCGCTTCCGCAAAAAAGTAGATAGGGACGTTCATTTAATGCTCACTGACAATGACCGTCGCGAACATTTCTAAGCGCGAGGAGGAATGGCCAAAATCTTTTCGCTGTTTTGATGCAATAATTTTGAAATCTGTTCAAGCTATTTTTTTGAATAAAGGAAAATTTTTTTGGACCACTCCCGCGCGCTTGCTGCATTTCAGTTAAACTGCGAGAATCCCGAAGACGATGACTTTTCTGCAACCATTCATTCTCTGGGGTTTGCCGCTGATTTTATTGCCTGTCCTCATTCATTTGATCAACCGGATGCGACATCGCCCGCAGCGATGGGCCGCCATGCGATTTCTGGTTTCGGCCACGCGCAATTCAGTCAGCAACGCCAAGCTTCGCCAATTTTTGATTTTGCTTTTTCGCGTTCTTGTTGTGCTGATGTTAATTTTATTTTTGGGCCGGCCGCTGGCGGGCGGTTGGATGGGTTGGGCCTTTTCCTCTGCGCCCGACGTAATTTTAATTCTGCTCGACCGCTCCGCCAGCATGGAAGCCAAGATTTCTCCGAACACAACCAAACGCGAGCAGGCGATAAAATTAATTTCTGAATCCGCCAAACAATTTGAGGGCGCGAGCCATTTTGTTTTGATTGAAAGCGCTTTGCAAACGCCACAGGAGATTGTCAACGCTGCAAATCTCAAAGACCTTTCTCTCACTGCGGCCACCGATTCCGCCGCTGATTTTCCTGCGCTGCTGCAATCCGCTTTTAATTATTTGGTCGAGAATCGCGCTGGTTCCGCTGAAATTTGGATCGCATCCGATTTGCAACGGAGCAATTGGCAACCCGATGATCCGCGTTTCAAAACTATTCTGGCGCAACTCAGTTCCCGGAAAGTTCGGGTCCGTTTGCTCGCTTTAAATCAATCCTCAGAAATGAACCGCGCTCTTTCTGTTAAAGAATTAATTCGGAGAAAAAATTCTGAACGGAGCGATTTACAATTCTCTTTGGATTTGCAGCGCAACAGAAATTCTCCCGAAAAATTTCCACTCACGCTAATTCTCGACGGCGCGCCTTCGCAGATCGAACTGAACATGGAAGGACAATCCATGCGCTGGCGTCACAAAATTGAACTCGGAAAAGAAAACTCTGGTTGGGGAAGTTTTCAATTGCCTGCCGACGCCAATGCGCAGGACAACATCGCGTATTTTGTTTATGGCCCGGAAATGTCTCCGCGCGCCACTATCGTTGCGACAGATTCAGCAAGCGGAAAATTCTTGAAATTAGCTTCTTCTTCTGGCGCAAAAAATTCTCAGGAAATTGCCAAACTTATTTCGTCGAGCGAAGCCGCTAATGCAAATTTGGATAAAGAGAGTCTGCTTGTCTGGCAAGGCGCATTGCCCAATGAAATTCTCGCCGAACGAATTCTGACATTTGTTAAAGAAGGAGGCGCGGCCATTTTTTTTCCGCCCGGAAATTCTGATTCACAAAAATTAAACGGAACCGGCTGGGGCGAAATTCAATCAACTGATGCGGAGAAAAATTTTCGCATTTTGAAATGGGACGAAGACCAAGGTCCGCTCGCCAAAACTGACGAAGGGTTCAGCCTTCCACTTTCGCAAACCGATTTTCATCGCCGCCAGATTATCACGGGACAAAAAAATATTCTTGCCGCCTTCGAAGATGGAGTTTCGTTTTTAACACGGCAAACATTGGGCAAAGGCGAGATTTATTTTTGCGCCTCATTGCCTGATAATGGTTGGTCAGGTCTCGGCGACGGTCCAGTGTTGGTTCCGATGATGCAACGTTTGTTGCAATCAGGAAGCAAACGTTTGCAAAAAGTTTCCTCCATTTCGGTGGGCGAATTGAGCGGGGCCGACTTACAAAAACAATGGACTTCGGTTGATTCTTCTGCGCCGAAAAATATTCGATTTCAGGCCGGCGTTTATCATTCCGGCGATAAACGCCTCGCGGTAAATCGCCCGTTGTCCGAGGACGAGCCGGAAATTTTGGATGTCAGCGAAGCTAAAAAACTATTCAGCGGATTATCTTTTCAAATGCTGCAGGAACGCCAAAAACAAACTGACGCCTTGCAAGGTGAAGCCTGGCGATTTTTTCTTTTTGGTCTGCTGCTTTTTCTCATTGGCGAAGGCATTTTAATTTTGCCGGGAAAAGTGCGCGTAGAAGAGAATCGTATTCCGGAAAAGAATTCTAAAGGTGAGGTGGTCGCGTGACAATCAGCGATGCACGGGTAGCACTTGCCTCCGGCGGGCGCGAAAATAATTTCGCTTTCATTCCACACAAACAATTTCAACGCGCCGGTTGGAGGCAGGTGCTACCCACATGAGCCACTGGTCATTCGCAGCCTCAGTGTGGGTGATTATTTTAGGCGCGCTCATTTGGCTGGGCGCGGGCTGGCTTTGCTTCACGAATTGGCAGCGTGGCGGGCGCAAAAAAATATTCGCAGGGCTGGAGACTTTGCGTTTTGTTCTCATCACTCTGGTTGCATTCACATTGTTGCGTCCTGAATTCGTTCAACAAATTAAACGATCTAAAAATCCAGAAATCGCCGTGTTGCTGGATGCTTCTGCGAGCATGAACACACGCGATGTCGGCGGCGCAAACCGCGTCACCAGCCGCGCCGATTGGATTGAACAAAAGCGCCTGGCGCAATTTTGGAAGCCGCTCGAAAAATCCGCCAGAGTCCTCCTGGAGAACTTTGGCGCGCCTTTAAATTTTACAAATTCAACGGCGCAGAAAAATGAAACCGATTTGAATCGCGCGCTGGAAAATGTTTGGCAACGCCACCAAAATCTAAAGGCAATTTTGCTTTTGACCGATGGCGATTGGAACGCTGGAAAATCACCGGTCGTCGTGGCAAGTCGTTTGCGCGAAGAGAACATTCCAATTTTTTCTGTCTGCGTCGGTCGCGAAAATTTTGTTCCTGATTTAATTTTAGAAAATGTTTCCGCGCCCGCCTATGGTTTGCTCGGTGAACAAATTTCCATTTCATTCAAAATTCAAAGTCATTTGCCGCGCGAAGTGAAAACGATCATTTCGCTGGCCGATCCAAACTGGGAAGAAACGAAAAAAGAAATCACAATTCCGGCGAATGGCGAATTGCAGGAAGCCATTTTGTGGGCGCCCCATGCTGCGGGCGAAACAACTTTGACGTTTAAACTTCCGGTCGAATCAGATGAAGGTCTGGCCGAAAATAATCAGCGCGATTTTCGCATTAATATTCGCGTGGAAAAATTGAAAGTGCTGCTGGTGGATTCGTTGCCGCGCTGGGAATATCGCTATTTACGCAATGCGTTGGAACGCGACCCCGGCGTGGAAATGAACTGCATTTTATTTCATCCGGGTATGACGGCCGGCGGCGGCAAAAATTATCTTCCGGCTTTTCCGAATACCAAGGAAGCGCTTTCCCAATATGATGTGATTTTTTTAGGCGATGTTGGTCTCGGCGAAAATGAACTGACGGAAAAAGATGCGGAACTAATTCAAGGATTGGTTGAACAACAGGCCAGCGGTTTGATTTTTTTGCCGGGCAAACGTGGCCGCGAGAAAACATTTCTCGATAGTTCGCTGAAAGATTTATATCCGGTTGTGCTCGACGAAAAAAAGCCGGAAGGAATCGGCCTGCAAAATGAATCCAATCTTTTGCTGACCACCGTGGGCAAGCGCCATTTGCTGACGCGTTTTGATTCCAATGAAAATCTGAACGACGAAATTTGGAAACAATTGCCCGGATTTTTCTGGTCGGCGGCCGTGGAAAAAATTCGTCCTGGCTCCGAAGCGCTCGCGGTTCATTCCGCGTTGCGAAATTCTTTTGGCCGATTGCCGCTGCTCGTGACACGCCCCGCTGGCAGCGGAAAAGTTTTGTTCATGGGCACCGACAGCGCGTGGCGTTGGCGCCGCGGCGTGGAGGATAAATTTCATTATCGTTTCTGGAGTCAGGTCGTTCGCTGGATGGCGCATCAGCGGCATCTTTCGGAAAAAGACGGAATTCGTTTAGGTTACAGTCCCGAAACGCCGCAAATTGGCGACACGGTTTTTCTCCAAAGCACAATTTTGGACTCATCGGGTTCGCCTGTGGAAAATGATTTGGTCACGGGCAAAATAATTTCTCCGGCCAATCGCACGGAGAGTTTGGAATTTTCTTCCATGAACGGTGGCTGGGGCGTTTTTAAAAGTAATTTCGCGCCGCAGGAACCGGGCAAATACAAAGTGCAGATTGCGTCGCAAAAAAGCCGGCGAAATTTGGAAACAGAAATAATTGTGACGCAACCGCAACGCGAAAAAATTGGACAGCCGATCAACGCTGAAATTCTTCGCGAAATTTCCAGCATCACGCATGGCACAAATGTTTCGTATGAAAATCTCGAAAAAATTGTGCAACAAATTTCCTTGCTGCCGGAACCCAAGCCCACAGAAAAGCGAATTCGCCTCTGGTCAAACCCGTTTTGGGGCGGATTAATTTTGTTGCTCCTCGCGGTCTATTGGACAGGGCGCAAATTGGCCGGATTGGTTTGAGTCACCAAAATTCGAACGCGAATTATGAACCGTTACGCGGGTGCGTTTATCGGGTTCACTATGAGGCGAATTTTCGAGTTGGGGGCTTGACGATTTCCGATGGCCACTTGCAGGCTTGACCTCGCCAGTGAAACGTTTAACCTAATGGAAAAACCATTTTTCCACGGAAATACAAAGTGCAATTATATTTTAACCTTCAGAAAACTGACGTCGCACCCGGCGCTTCGCTGTTCGATTACGCGGAGAAACTCGGCATAAAAGTTCCCACGTCGTGTCGTAAGCAAGGCAAGTGCAAGGAATGTCTCGTCGAAGTCACTGAAGGAATGGATTGCCTTTCCGAACGCACGAAAGAGGAAAGTCATTTGCGCGCGAATTTTCGTTTGTCGTGTCGCTGTAACATCGTGAAAAACGAAGGCGTCATTCGTTGCCACACCATGCGCCGGGGCGACATGAAAATTGAACGTCACGCGTTTGAACTTCCTTCCAGTGGGAAAAAATTAAAACTCGACCCCGCCGTGACGCGCGACGGTGACCGCATTCTTTTGGACGGCGAAGAAATTGCGCGCAGCACTGGACCAATTCACGGCATCGCGATGGATCTTGGCACGACGACGGTTGTCATGCGGCTCATCAATTTGGAAACGGGCGAAATCGTCGCGGATGCTTCGATGGAAAATCCGCAACGTTTCGGCGGCTCGGATGTCATGTCGCGGATTGCTTACGACACGCACGAGCCGGGAAAATTATTGCAACGCACTTTGCTTGGTTATCTCACGCACGCGATTGAAGAATTTCCCGTTGATCCAAATTCGATTTACGAACTTGTCGTCGCGGGAAATTCCACGATGCGCGATATTTTTTTCCGACTCGATGTTTATTCCATTGGCCAAAATCCTTATCAATCGAT
>JALYXC010000273.1 GCA_030947315.1 Verrucomicrobiota bacterium
ATTCCCGCCAGTGGGGCCCATTGGTTCGGGCAAAATGACATGAGCGGGAAGTTCCGTGCGGCGACCTTTGAGAAATTCCAGCGCGCAACCGGCATGAGGCGTATTGACTCCGCCGGTAAAAAGACGACCCGTTTGCATCATTTGATGGCCGGTGTCGTGAACGGCCGCAGCAGAGTGATAACAACTGCGCACGAGTGAAAATTTATCGGCCAGCTTGGCGTGCAGCGGTAAAATTTCAGAAATTTGAATATCAGGATTATTAGTGCGAATCGGCTTGAACGGCCCGCGAATTTCACTCGGCGCGTCAGGTTTCATGTCGAACGTGTCCAATTGGCCGGGCGCGCCCAGATTAAAAATCATGATGCAGGCTTTTTCATCATTACCCTTGGCGACGGCGCCCAACGATTGGAGCGCGGCCATTTTCGACAGGCTCAGGCCGATGGCGCTGAGCGTGCCGACTTGCAAAAAATCGCGGCGCGTAATTCCGTCGCACGTCGTAATCGAACCATTTCCAGTGACTTTTAGCATAAATCCATTGGGAAAAATTTAGAAGACAGCTTAGCTTTTTCGCGGCCCGAAATCAATTTTATTCCACCGATTGTTTGACGAGCCATTTGTCCCAATGCTTCAAAGGAAAAATTAAATCAGCATTTGCCTGATTGCCAGCCTGCCGAAAATGAGAGCAAAATCAATTTATGAAAAATCTTGCGATAGTTTTAATTATCATCGGCGTGATTATGTTGGTGTATCAAAATATTCCTTACACTAAAAAACATGAGGCGCGCGTCGGAGACCTGAGCGTTTCGGCCACAACCAAAGAACATGTCAATGTGCCGCCGTATATTGGATTGATTGTGGCGGGCGCTGGCGTCGCCTTGTTGCTTTTTAGGAAAAAAGTTTAAGCGTTATTCGAGAACGAAGATACCAAACATTCCTGAAATCCAAGGGCGTTTTTGAAACAGCTTATTTTTGCTTTTTAATAAATCACGTTCTTTATTACGTTTCAACAAATCTTCATTAAACGTAGGCGCATTCGTATCGAGCCATTTCTTCTCCTTTTCTGTATAGATTAAAGGTCTTCCAGAACGATTTGTGAATCGCCTGTCAACCATATTAACGCTATCCGGCAATTTGGGAAGGAAGTTAACTTGGTCTTTGACGATAGAAGCTCCTTTTACGGTTCCTACAATTCTATTGCATAAATATCGTTTCGCGTAGTTCTTAAAATCGGTGTTGATGTTGAAGAATTCCATGGTAAAACTTATCGGAATTGAAAACCCTGCGAAGTTTGTCTTACTGTTAACTCGATATATAGCAGCGATATAGCCCTTATCATAAGGTGCAGGGTACGTTACAGTCTTTGGATCGTTACTTCCTATTCCCAAAGGAGAACTGCCTGGCAATTCAAACTCAGCCTTTAATGGAATAAATGGCGAAACCGAAGCTCTTTCTAATTTTGTTTTAATTAAATTTAAGTTTTCAATTTTCGGATCAAAAAGGGATGGCATTTCGTCTCCTTTCATTTGATCGAGATAACTCTTTGAAGCAAATGCGAACCAGATTATTCTGTCTGCTAGATCACCCTGCTCGGGAAAAATTCCGATTCTTGTTCGGCCATAGTTGTTTGGAGAATTTGGACGAGGAGGGTTCTGTCCTTCTGGAAAATGTAACAATTTGTAGGTATTTTTTCCATCGCAGCCCAATTCAACGTAGTCTGATCCCGGTTTCCGATTGGCTTGAGCATCCTCGTTCACTTTCTTTACTAGCCATCGATCTTCTTCTACCATAATCTTAAATGAAAAACTGGTTGTCGCGATTTCATTGGAAGTGTTGTCCAGAGAAGTATGAGTTAACACTCCTTCCACTTCAAAGGTAGTTGCCAAAGAAGTAAACGCCGCAAAAAATGGAATTACAGCCATCGCATAGCAGACGTGATAAAAACTTATGATCTTATTTGAGCATTTTGACATCATGAATATCTTTGGAAGAATTTCGAAGCATTTAATATCAAAATCGAATCGTGTCAATAAAGTTATAATTTTTTTTTGATTTCTTGTTGCAATGAAAATGGGGAAACGATCTGAAAACTGCGTTTTGAGAAACATTGAAGAAAACCAAATTTCAGTCCAGAAAAAAATCCTCAAAAAAATAATTTTTTTCCTGGAATTTTTTTAGGAAAAGTGAAAACTAAAACATCCCTCGGAAATCTAAACAAAAAACAATCTGCATATAAACTAACTATTATGAAGATAAAAACTCATTTAATAATGGCAGGAACGGCGCTGTCGCTGGCGCTCATCACCTCAACGGCGTTCGCTCAGGCGGGCAGGCAACAACTGGGCATTGATATCCGGGACAATACCGGCATCACCGAACTCACTTATCATGTTTCCGGCATTTCTGATCCGGCCTCCACCGCGCGACAAAATATTGTTGACACGGCGAATTGTCAGCCAGCTAAAACCAGCGGCTATTCTGATGTCGGCGTGACGAGCGTTTGGCTGCATACGGGAATGTTGCAGTGCATGAAAAACTTGCGCACCGTTTACGGCTACACTTATAGAGTTACGGAAATCGCCGGGGGCGATCACAGCACTGGCTCCTACCATTATCGCGGCACGGCTTTCGATGTGGATGTTATTAACGGAGTGGGCGTGAGTTCCAGCAATCCTTATT
>JALYXC010000281.1 GCA_030947315.1 Verrucomicrobiota bacterium
ATTCGTGCCAAAGCGCATTGTCTGCGCCACGGCAAAAAACATCGAGACGATTCACACCCCACGAACTGATCCCCACATCGGATGTCGCGGTGGCTCCGATATTTTCGAAGGAGCCGCTCGGCAGCCAGCCTTGTCCGCTGACGTAATATTTGTGATAAACATTATTCCCGCCGCCCCGCGCCACCACATCAATGCGTCCGCTCCCCCACGAAACCGCGGCGGGCGCAGAAGTTAAAGTCCCGCCGAGACTTTGCCAACTCGACCAACCAGTGCCATCGAAATAAATGTGCCATAAAGCGTTGTCACCGCCGCGTATAAAAACATCAAGCCGTCCAGAACCCCATGAACAAATCGCCGGAGCGCCTACGGCGGTTCCGCCCAGGTTTTCCCACGAACCATTCGGCAGCCAGCCCTGCCCACTGACGTAATATTTGTGATAAATATTATTATTGCCACCGCGCGCCACGACATCAATGCGTCCGCTGCCCCACGAAACTGCGGCTGGACTGGAATTCAAACCGCCGCCGATGTTTTCCCATGAGCTGCTTGGATTCCAACTCGAGCCATCAAAATATTTGTGTTGCAGAGTGCCATCGGTCCCGATGCAAAACGAGTCGAGACGATTCACGCCCCACGAACATATGGCCGGACCATACAGTGAAGTGCCGTTCAAATGTTCAAAAGAACCATTCGGCAACCAGGGATTGCTGCCGTCGAAATATTTGTGATAAATTTCATCGCCGCCGCCGCGCACCACAACATCAATGCGATTGGCTCCCCACGAAACGGCAGCCGGCCCTGGCGCCATGGAGGAGCCGCCCGCTGTGACCAAACTCATGTAGTGATTCCAGTCCCAGTACGCGCCGGGATCAGTATGGGTGTTACAATAAGGGTCAATGCCAAGATTAGCCGAAGCCCACGCGGGCCATCCGGGTACCGATTTTTGTCCATGCGCAATAATGTGGTTGCGATCTTTGGCGTAACCAAATTTATTAGCCACGTGCCGGGAAATTCCTGCCGAGGCTTGGTATTGAGCTTCGGTGTACCAAGCGGGATTGTTTTCAAACCCTTCATGTTCCGTGCCGGTGGAATGTTGATTCCAACAAATCGCATGCCACGCATAATTGGCTTCCGAAATCATTTGGGTGATTTCTCCGGGAGCCGCGTCGCCAGAATAATCGGTCTTGGCATTGGTCAGGTAATGAACACTGGCACTGGTGAAACCGCACCCTTTGAAATAGGAAACGGTGGATTGATAATAACCTTCCATGTCGTGGCAAACATGAAATTTATGGCCGTAGCCTGAAGTATAATAGTTGGCGTTGCACGGTGGATCCCAAATAGCCGGGCCATAATCGCCGCTGGCATAAACTACTGAAGTGGCGACAAGGGCACTGGAAGCCAGCGCTGAATATTTTATTAACTGATTTATTTTAGTTTTCATTTTTGTTTAATTTAGTTGATTCTATTAGTTAAGATTTAAGTTTGGTTTTCTGCGCAAACTTTTACGTTTTCATAAAATAGCGCTTTCATGGGTTATGGTTCACACCTTATGAAGGATTGGAAGGCGCGTCTATACGGATTTTGTGTGATTTCGCCGGATAAAAAAGATGTAATTAGGCGTCCAATCACCCATATTCCGTACTCAGGCAGAAAAGTCGCCTCTCGGTGTACCGATCTCCGGACGACAGATATAACATAACAACCTTGCTGGATAACCATCACCTCCAACCGAGCATGAGCCGCCCAGACAACTGCTACGACAACGCCCTGGCCGAGAATCGATCTTCGCGACTCTCAAACCGAATGCGTTGGCCAAACCCAACCGGCCAGCCCGGCCCACGCCCGGCTCCTCCCTCTTCGATTACATCGAAACATCCTATAACCCAAAACAGCTCCACAGCGCTCTGGGCTATCAATCACCTGTGGACTTTAAAAAACAGTTTAACTAAACTAAACCAACAAATCCTTGAAAGTCCTCACCGCGTTTTCGAAGAAAGATCAAAATCGAGGAATCACCAATTAAGGAGGAATTATGCAACAAGAAATGAACGCTTCTTGAATTTGAAAAATCCTCCGGCTCGCTTGACCGCTATGGAAGCCGGATGGTTCCTGGGCTAGGCAGGATGAAAGTAGTTCGGCAAAGCCGCGGATGCCCTTACAGAATATTGGCGCAACAAACACAGCCGCAAGAGTCCGCAATCGCGCCTCCCACTTGCGGCGACGGGAGGTCGCGATTTGGCCGGTGCAGAGAAGTGAACCCCACGCTGCTCGCGGGCGATTCACGCCGCCAGGAATCGCTATCTTTATCATTGAAAAAGGTTTCAGAATGGTGCTTATGGATGCCCCGCCCCGCCACTGCTCCGCAGCCCAGAATGGAAAATCATTTCATTGCGGGAATGTCCCACACCTGAAAATATGCAGCACTGCAAAACACCGGATAGGCAGTCGCCTATTGGAAACGCACATTGCGTCTCATCCTTACTTCAATTCTGAATGTGAATGTCTGGTGGTTTTTATCCTGAACACACGTTGGCGCTTCAAAGGTCACTCTCTGGTGTTCATTGGGACGTTAGATACGATCCTCTGCCATCCCGGTGAAGTATTCCGTTTAGCCATCAGGGCGAGTGCCGCCGCAATCATCGTTGCGCGCAATCATCCGAGCGGCGAATCAACTCCGTCGAAAGCGACCTCCAATTTACCCGTGACCTCATTCGAGCGGGGCAACTTCTTAAAATCGAAGTCCTCGACTTACATCGTCATCGACAATCCCAACCACTCATCGCTCCGCTTCTTGGGTTGTTTTTATCCTAGCCGATCACGGCTTTCCTAAAAAAGGGAGGCTGCTGCTTGATCGAGCAGAATGGACGACCTTCATTCCGTCCCGACAGATTTCTCATTCCTGGTCTTTTTGCGCGCGCTTCTCAACATCTTTCGTCTCCGTAACGACAATCTCGACAATCATCGGCTGGCCGTCTGGAATGAGAGAACGCTGACTGTTCGGCAGCGCGGCGAGGAATGACAATTCCATTCGCTGCATCGTCGTCTCGATTCGTCGCAAGGCGTTGCCGCGAATCGAAACCTCGTGAGTTGCGAAGACCAAGCGGAGGTGTTGCTGCTTACCTTCGGCTTTGAGTTCGGCGAAGGCGAATTGATCAAACGGCAGCAACAGACTCCGTTCAGCCGACAGTTCGATTTTGACGCCGTGTGCGTTCGGATCGCTCGCCCAACATTCGGGTGTTTTTGTGTTCATATTTTTGCGTGGGTTGCGGGTGACGCCGCCGCGCCAATTTTAGACGACAAAAAGTGTCGGCAGCACGTTGTCCAAATCGAAGAAGATGCCCATGCAAGCGATCCCAAAGACGGACGCCGCGGCGAGTGACAAACCCGGCCACCAACTCCATCGCCAGCGGCCTGTGCTCGG
>JALYXC010000283.1 GCA_030947315.1 Verrucomicrobiota bacterium
CCTGTTGCGAATAGCGATGATGATCCGCGAAGCGTTTGGCATAAACCAATTCGCCGCCCAGTTGGATCAAGCTTTGCTCAAAACTTTCCGGCTGCGCAATGCCGCTGAGCGAGGCGATTTTTCTTGCTTTGAGAAAATCCAAATCTTTTCGTTCGCCGGTAAAGACATCTTCAAAATAAAGTGGATGATGAATGCACTCGATAATTCCGGCGGTCGAATTGTGCGCGGCGATTCGTCTGCGCAATTCCCCGGTATGGCCATCGCTTTTCGTAATGAAAACGGTGCTGGCGCGCCGCACATGCGAAGGCGGCTCGCGCAAAATCCCGCGCGGGAGCAGATGCTCATTGCCAAAAGGTTGCTGGCCATCAATCAAAACCACATCATGGCGACGTCCGCGCAATTTCCAATATTGAAAGCCATCGTCCAACAGCAGAATGTCGCAGCCAAATTTTTCAATGGCGTATCGTCCGCTTTTAACGCGGTCTTTATCCACCAGCACGACCACATCTTTTAAATTGGAAGCGAGCATGTACGGTTCGTCGCCAGCCGTTTCAGAATCGAGCAAGAGATTTTTGCCATCGGAAACCACGCGAGGCGGTGTGCTGTCGTGACGAAATAAAATTCGATCCAACAAGCGCCTGGAAAAGGGCGCGGGCCGGGAACGGTACCCGCGCGAAAGAATGGCGACAATACGGCCTTGATCCTGCAATTCACGCGCAAATTTTTCTACCACGGGCGTTTTGCCAGTTCCGCCAACCGTCAGATTTCCAATCGCAATGACCTGAACGCCGAGGGTTGAATCACGGAAAATGCGAACATTATAAAGAAAGCGACGAGTCTTAACGGCGAGCGCAAACACTTTTGAAAGGCCGAGTAAAATGCCGCGAAGGATCGCAGCGCGCTTTCCGCGAGCTTCCCCCAGAATCACTGCCAGAACAAACGTCTCGGCAGTTTCAATCCAGACTCGAAACGTTTCACGCATTGACCACAGTTTGCCAAGTCAAATTATGGAGAGCAAGTGGGAGAAAAAAATAGGTTTGATGAAGAGAGATTATACCAAGGTCAGCGAGCGAACATCCACGGCGTCCATGCCCGCAGCGCGAATGGCCTGCATTCCCAGATCGGTATCTTCATAAGCGCGGCAAAATTCCGGCGGAACATTCAGGCGGCGCGCGGCTTCTAAAAAAATATCGGGCGCAGGTTTTGGTCGGCTCACATCTTCATTCGTCACCAGCGCGTCGAACAAATTTAAAATTTCCAAATGTTTTAAAACCTGTGTGATGACCGATTTGGTTCCGCCCGAAGCAACGGCCATTGGAATTTTTCCAAAATTTTCCCGGGCTATTTTCACCACGCCTTCGATCGCCGTGACTTGCGGAAGAAAGGGCAAATAAGTTTCCTCTTTTTCGTGAGCCACAGCCACGTAATCCATCACGATATTTTGTTCGTGACCAAGCATTTTTAAAATATCGCGCGAAGGAACGCCGCCCAGGGCGTAAAAGCGCTCTTCGGGAAAATGCAGTTTGTAACGCTGTGCGATCGTTTGCCAGGCGCGCCAATGCAGCGGCATCGTATCGGCCAGCGTTCCGTCGCAATCGAAAATAATTCCTTGGGGAAACATTCGGATCAAGAGAAAGAATTCATGCTTTAAGCGCCGCCAATTTTTCATTCAAATCATTGGCCATCAGCGGCTCAATCATGTTGTCAATATCGCCTTCGATAAACGTCGGCAAATTATGGAGCGTCAGTTCAATGCGATGATCGGTGACGCGATTTTGATGAAAATTATAAGTGCGAATTCGTTCATTGCGTTCGCCGGTTCCAATCTGCGCTTTGCGATGCGCCGCGTATTTCGCATTTTCATCGGCAACTTTTTTTTCCAGCAAACGGGAACGCAAAACCGTTAAGGCGCTGACTCTATTTTTTTGCTGCGAACGTTCGTCGGCGCAACGCACCATCAAGCCGGTCGGCTTATGAATAATTTGCACGGCCGAATCAGTCGTGTTGACGCCTTGCCCACCTTTGCCGGAAGCGCGACAAACATTTATTTCCAATTCGTCCGGTTTGATTTCCAGGTCCACTTCTTGCGCTTCGGGTAAAACCGCCACCGTCGCGGTGCTCGTGTGAACGCGCCCTTGCGCTTCGGTGGCAGGAACACGCTGCACGCGATGAACGCCGCTTTCGTACTTCAAACGTTTAAAAACATCCGTGCCCGTCACGCTGAAAATCACTTCTTTAAAACCGCCTAAATCCGAGGGACTCGAATCGAGCGTGGCGACTTTCCAGCCGCGCCCTTCGGCGTAGCGCACATACATCCGATACAAATCGGCCGCGAAAAGAGCTGATTCCGATCCGCCCGCGCCCGCGCGAATTTCAATAATCGTATTGCGCGAATCGGTCGGATCGGACGGCAAAATTTCCTCATAAATTTCCTGGGCGATTTTTTTTTCTTCGATTTCCAGACGCGAAATTTCTTCGGTGAGCAGCGCGGCCATTTCGGAATCGGCCGGCTCGTTTTGCAACAATGCGCGATTTTCGGCCAGGTCCCGCGTGATTTTTAAATAGTTTTTTCCCTGCGGAACCAATTCTTTTAAACGCGAATATTCTCGCGACAATTCCTGAGCGCGCTGCGGATTGTCGAAAATTTTGGAGTCGCTCAACGACGCTTCGACTTCCGCAAAGCGGCTGGAAAAATTCTCGATATGAGGACGAAGATTCATTTTGGATTCGCGATTGATGATTTGCGATTTGCCCGCGTTGCCTTTTCGTAATCTTAGAAAAGCAAAAAATAAACCGCCCGCAAGT
>JALYXC010000309.1 GCA_030947315.1 Verrucomicrobiota bacterium
GTCTCCCTCTCCTTGGGGGAGAGGGACGGGGTGAGGGCGAGCAAAACCATCGCGAAGCCAAGCTCCCTCCTCGACACGCGCGTTATTTATTGCGGCGATAACCTGGAACAACTCAAGAAACTTCCCGCGACTTGCGTTGATCTCATTTACATCGACCCGCCGTTCAACTCCAACCGCAACTACGAAGTTTTCTGGGGCGAAGCAAAAGAGAAGCGCTCCTTTGATGACCGCCACGAATCCACCAAAGCCTACATTGACTACATGCGCCCGCGTTGCGTGGAACTGGCGCGCGTCCTGAAAAAGACCGGCAGTTTTTATTATCATTGCGACTGGCACGCCTCGCATTACGTCAATTAAATGTTTTTCATCTGCCCCAAAACCAGCCATAATTAAATTGCGATGCTCGAAATAAAATCTGAAATCAAACAAGGCGATTGCCTGGAAGTGCTTAAAGATTATGTTGATGACACTTTTGATTTGATCGTTACTTCGCCGCCATACGCTGATAAACGGAAAAACACTTATGGCGGAATTGCACCAGATAAATACGTAGAATGGTTTTTGCCTCGCAGTAAACAATTCCTTCGCGTTCTGAAGCCGACGGGAACTTTTATTCTGAACATTAAAGAAAAAGCCGAGAATGGAGAACGACACACGTTCGTCCTCGAATTAATTTTGGCACTTAGAAAACAAGGATGGGTTTGGACGGAAGAATTCATTTGGCACAAAAAAAATTGTTATCCGGGCAAATGGCCAAACCGTTTCCGCGACGCATGGGAACGTTGCTTGCAATTCAATAAAACCCGTCACTTCAAAATGAACCAGGAAGCTGTTATGGTTCCGATGGGTGATTGGGCCTCGGCGCGCCTAAAATCTCTGGGTAAAAATGATGTGGTTCGCTTCGATTCTCAGGTTGGAAGTGGATTTGGAAAAAATGTTGCGAATTGGGTGGGTCGCGAAAAGGCTTATCCTACAAACGTCTTACATCTAGCTACCGAGTGCGGAAATAAAAGTCACAGTGCTGCCTTTCCACCAGAATTGCCTGAATGGTTTATTAAACTCTTTTCTAAAGTAGGAGACTGTATTTTAGATCCCTTCGTGGGTTCGGGTACGACATGTAAAGTGGCGCACGACTTAAGGCGCAACTCGGTTGGAATCGACCTTCGGGCAGAATATTGCGAAATGGCGAAAACGGAAACGTCGGCCACCGATTACCAGCTTTTGGAGAAAGGTCCTCGCTATGGGAAAAATAACGGAAAATGAGATAAAAAATTACATTGAAGAAAACATTCCCGCTTTCCATCAACGACGTTTGGCGAGTCTGGCAGGGTTAAAACTCAAAGAGGTTCTCAAGAGAAAAAACCCATATCTTTTTCGAGCGAAGAATATCACCACGGCCGCGGAATTGGTGAAAGGTATTCTTGATGCACATCTTTCGTCGCAAGAGGAAACAGTTTTCGGTGGTTTCCTTGAAGGCATTGCGATCTTCATCTGCGCAAAAGTGTACGGAGGGCACAAATCGGCAGCCGAAGGAATCGACTTGGAATTGATAAAAGAAGGGGTTGTTTACATCGTTACGATCAAGTCTGGTCCAAATTGGGGAAATAGTGGCCAGATCGGACGGATGGTAGACAACTTCAAAAAGGCCAAACGAATATTAGCGACTAATACCACCGGCAAAAAGGTTGTTGCCGTAAACGGTTGCTGTTACGGACGTGAACCTGTGCAAGACAAGGGAGATTATTTAAAACTTTGCGGACAAAATTTTTGGAGTTTTATTTCCGGGTTGGAAAATCTTTTTACGGACATCATCAAACCCCTCGGACATACCGCCAAGGAAAGAAACGCAGAATTCTCCGAGGAATACGGAAAATGCATCAACTTATTTACAAAGCAATTCATTGATGAGTTTTGTTTGCCTGATGGAACAATTCTTTGGGACAAAATTGTGAGATTAACTTCATCCGCAGATGGTAAGTATTGAATTTGAGAACTGGGCCGTCATCGCGCTCGGAGGTATTCCGAATAAAGTCCAGGTTGGCGATATGGGAGTAGATGGACGCATCTATCCCGTTTCATCCGCCGCTGCTCCGCGCAAGAAACAGGAAGGCGAACTTGCTTTGAAAGAACGCTGGTATCCGATTCAAGTAAAACAGCGCGACAAAGTAGGCCGTCCGGACATTGATTCCTTTGAAGCGATGATCATGCGCGAAGAATGTGACAAAGGTTTCGTGGTCGCCTTCGATTACTCCAGCGACGCTTTGCGCGAATGTGATTCGTTCTTTCGCCGCAGCGGCAAAATCATCATCCCGCTCACCGTGCGGGAGATACTAGATGAGGAAATTGCGAGGAAGATGGCATGAATTTTAGGGGTAGGGAAAATAATCTGTTATTCTTTGAAGGTGACTTGTCAGCTACTTTGCAGGCATACGTGATGAACCTGCGCGCTGAAATTGATGGATTCGCAAGCGACTATGTTTTGAAGGTTAGCTTCGACGATCTTACCAAACATCTGGCGGATAAATTTCAGATAGAGCCAATATCACTTTTGAAAGATAATATTCATATTGGTGAGAGCGGCGATACATCGGTTGATATGAGTCACAATTTTAGTTACGGCGGTGGAGCCACTCATGTGCCTGCCACATTCGCAGAATTCGTTATACCGTTTACTGGTGATCCGGTTATCTTTCGTCTTAAACCGTCTACCTACAACTTTAATCCGCCACGCGCCACAGTTATTGGACATGAGCTGCATTTGCGCTACACAAGTGTTGAGCATAATCCCCTTGCAATGCGATCGGACTTCGACAACGACCTTAAAAATATTGAGCAATTTCTCCAGTGGGGCGAGGCAGAAATCCAAAGTTACAATCGGCGACTCGAAGAAACAATTCGACAGCAGTTGAATCATCGGAAAGAGAAATTTTTGAAAGACAGGGGATTGGTCGAGGCGTTGGGATTTCCTATTAAGACGAGAGCTAGTAGTTCGCAAACTTACGCTGCGCCGGTGACGCGTAAAAAGTTGCCAATACAAAAGCCGGCTGTCACCGCAGGCACATTCAAGCCTGAACCAAGGCTGGAAATGGAGCATTACGAACACATTTTGACCGTCGTTTGCAATATGGTGCCGGTAATGGAGCGGAGCCCGCAGGCCTTCGCCCAAATGGGTGAAGAAGATTTACGAACACACATTCTTGTCCAATTAAATGGACACTATGAAGGACAAGCGACTGGCGAGACGTTTAACTATGAAGGGAAAACTGATATTCTGATTCGTGCAGAAGGCCGGAATATCTTCATTGGAGAATGTAAAATCTGGAAAGGGGCAGAAAACTTAAAAACTACAGTTGATCAGTTGCTCGGATACACAGCTTGGCGCGACACGAAAACCGCGATCATTTTGTTTAATCGTAATAAAAATACTTCAGCGGTAGTTGCCCAAATTCCAGAACTAATGAAACGGCACGCAAATTTCAAATGCGAAGTTGCTGGTTACAAACAAGAATCAGGCTTTCGTTTTATTCTTCACCATCGTGACGATAAGAATCACGAACTGACATTGACGGTCTTGGTATTCGATGTGCCAATGTGATTTGCACGCCCTCCCTCATACCAGCCTTCTCCTCATGGAGAAGAAGAATCGTTCGCCGTCTTCTTGAAATTTCTGCAACTGCATTTCCCGGTCATTCATCTGCAAAACCAAACTGGTAAAAAACCATTCTTTCCTGGGGAAGATGATAAAAAGTGAGGGCGATCCTAAATACACGTGGTTTCTTCTGTTGCATCGAGCCGCGTGATTTAAAATCGCTGCTTGCGCGCCGACGGGCGATTGCCGATAAAATAAAACGCCGGGAAAAAATTCAGGGGCGTGAGAGTTTTTAATTTATTTACGCGAGGTTCGCTGGAGTAATTTTCTTCGCGGGAGTCGCTCGTTCGGATTTCTTTTTTAAGCCGATGCTTTGCACTTCATTGGAGTCTTCGCCGTATTGCGCGATGACTTGTTTCTTGGCGCCCAGCGAGCGCCAGGCGAAGCAATTCAAAGTGATTTTCGCGCGCGCGATTACAAAAGTTTTATCTGCTTTTTAAATTAACGTGAAATTCGCTCGTTTAATTTTCCAATTGCTCTGATTCATTTGGCCAAGTTAATTTATGCCTGAATTTATGCGACACGTTTTTAAATTGTTTTTCCTCCCTTCTTTCTTTTTCGCTTTGGCCGCCCCGCTTTGCGCTCAAGTGCCGGAATGGATTTGGAGCAGCAAAACTGCCGCGGAAAACGAAGTCCGCTATTTTCGCAAAACATTCACGCTCGATGCCAACGTGGCTAAAGCCGTTTTATCGGCGGCGGGCGATGATGAGGCGCAAATTTTTCTTAATGGGAAAATGGTGCTGGATACCAAGACCTGGGAAAAAGCCATTCGCGCTGATGTCACCGGTGAATTGCGGAAAGGCGAAAATGTTTTGGCGGTGCGCGGTAAAAATAGGGGCGCGGGTCAGGCGGCGGTGATTGCGCTGCTGGAAATTAATTTGGGAAAACGGAACAAACAATTTATCGGGACCGACGCCAACTGGCTTTACTCCAGTCAGGAATTTTCCGGCTGGGAAAAAAATAAATTTGACGATTCCAGTTGGTCGAAAGCGGTGAGTCTCGGAAAATTGGGCGTGAAACCGTGGGGCGACGTGATGCAACTTCCTCAAGCGACGCCCGCCGAAGAATTGACTTTGTTGCCCGGTTTCAAAGTCGAGTTGTTGCGCTCCGCCGAACCGGGCGAAGGCTCGTGGGTCAGCATGACGACGGACCCGAAAGGCCGTTTGATTATTTCGCCGCAACAAGGAACAAATAATCTTTTGCGCATCACTCTTTCCGAGGGAAAAATTTCGCGCCTGGAAAAAATTGATCTGCCGGTGGGTTCATCCATGGGAATGCTTTATGCTTTTGACAGTCTTTACGTCAATGGCAGCGGTCCGGAAGGTCTGGGCATTTATCGTCTGCGCGACACGAATGGCGACGACAAATTTGATTCCATAAATTTGGTTCGCAAAATCGAACGGGCCGAAGGCGAGCACGGTTCGCACGCTCTGCTTTTGGGGCCGGACAAAAAGATTTATGTGATCAATGGCAACTTCGTAAAAATTCCGGCGGATATTTCGCCCAACTCGCCTCACAAAAATTACGCGGAAGATCAATTATTGCCGCGCGCCAATGACGGCAACGGTTTCGGCAATGGCGTGCAGCCGCCCGGCGGAAGTGTTTGGCGCATGGACGCGGACGGAAAAAATTGCGAATTGTTCGC
>JALYXC010000322.1 GCA_030947315.1 Verrucomicrobiota bacterium
ATATTGTAATCGATCGTGATAATCCGCCCGAAACCGCGACAAGTCGGGCAGGCGCCAACCGGATGATTGAAACTAAAAAGCGCTGGAATCGGCTCGCGATATTCGATGTCGCAAGCGGCGCAGTGAAGGCGGGTTGAAAAGAGTTTTGAGTTTTGAGTTTTGAGTTTTGAGTTTTCGTTTTCTAGAAAATGAATCGCGAGTTTTCCTTTGCCGAAATGATAGGCCTGTTCGCACGCTTCCATAAACCGAGCGCGATTAGACTGTTTTAATTCCAACCGGTCCTGAATGATTGTGAGAAAAGCAGGCGATTTCTTTTTTAATTTTTCCAGGGGTTCGACGATTCTAAAAATTTCATTTTCAATAAGCATCCGCTGATAACCTTGTTTGGAAATGAGGGCGAGCGACTCTTCGAGGGAAATTTTTTCGGAAAGCGGAATGTCGAACGTGACAAGAAACTCGGAACGCGGAACGCGGAACTCGGAATTTTTATCCGCGTCTGTAGTTTTGATTACGTGTTCCACATTTCGTCTTCCTTGTTGAATTGTTTCCCAAATCAAAGACGGCGAATCTTTGCGAACAAGCTGCCCGCATTGACGACAATGAAGTTGCGCGAGATGCGACCAAAGTAATTTCGCATAGTCGCAAATTTCGGTCATGGTGCCGACGGTGGAACGCGTGGATTTGACGGAGTTGCGCTGTTCAATGGCAATGGCGGGTGGAATTCCTTCGATGCTGTCCACTTGCGGTTTGTCCATGCGATCAAGAAATTGGCGGGCGTAAGGCGAAAAAGTTTCAATATAACGCCGCTGGCCTTCCGCAAAAAGAGTGTCGAAAGCAAGTGAACTTTTTCCGGAACCGCTCAAGCCGGTGATCACGATTAATTTTTCCAGCGGCAAATCGAGATCGAAATTTTTTAAATTATTTTGCCGTACGCCGCGCAGGCGAATAAGTTTTCGGGCGGACTTTTTTAACATGGCGAAAAGTAAAAGCGGCGGAGGCGAAGTCAAATTTTCGGAGGCGAACGGCGGTTCGCTGAATGGCGTTATGGCACTGAACCTTTGCCCACCAGAATTATTGAGCTGTCCGGGGATTCTGACTGGACGCCGGATTTTCCAGGCAGGAGGCCTCTGCTACCCCAGAGGGAATTAATTTATTCCATGCTCATGGCCGCACTGGTGATTTCAAGAAGTTCTTTCGTAATATTTGCCTGGCGTAATTTATTGTATTCGAGCGTGAGATCTTTGATAAGTTGCTTGGCGTTATCGGTCGCATTTTTCATCGCGACCATGCGGGAACTATGTTCGCTGGCTTTGGCTTCCAATAAAATTTGATAAATTTGGAAATTTAAAAAGTGCGGCAACAAAGCGCCCAACACTTGTTCCGCGCCCGGCTCGAATAAAAATTCAGTCGCGCCGGCGGATAATTTTTCGGCCTGGTGTTCCCCAATGACGCCAGCGGAAACGCCCCGAATTTCTCCGACGGGGAGCAATGAGCGGACTTCCGGTTTTTGATTTAGAGTGGAAATAAAATTCGTGAATAAAATGTCCACTTGATCCACTTCTCCCTTAATAAAAAGATCCTGGGCAAATTTTGAAATGGCGCGGGCTTCCGCGAAAAGCGGCACATCCTTGTAGGTGAATTCGGCGGCCAGTTGACGCCTGGTGCGCGCCACAAATTGGGAAGCTTTGCGGCCAGCGGTGATGAAAACCGTAGTGCGTTGATCGAACTTCGCCGCCTCACGAAGCAAATTGCCATTCAAAGCGCCGGCCAAACCCTTGTCGCTGCTGACAATAATAATGCCGCGTTTTTTTATCTCGCGTTTTTCCAGCAAAGGATGAGTGAAATCGCCGGCGTTGGCAGTGACCTGGCCGAGCACGACATTCATCAAACTGGCGTAGGGTCGTCCGGCCAATGCCGCTTGTTGCGCTTTACGCATTTTGGAAGCGGCGACCATTTGCATCGCTTTAGTAATCTGCGCCGTGTTTTTTACCGATTTAATGCGTCGGCGAATATCGCGTGTGCTGGGCATGGTTAAATTCTTTTTTTAATTCGATAAGGAATCAGTTGTTCGCGAATATGAAAACCGATTTCGCGTTTGGATTCGACTTGCGGAGACAACAACTGACGAATGGCTTCAAATAAATTTCCTAGAGCTTCGTCGTGCCCGTCTAAACGCTGCTCTAATTCGGCAAATTTTTTGGCAAGTTCTTTATTGGCCGAAAGCATTTCGCGTATCCGCACAAAGGCGCGCACTACCCGAACACTGGCGTCAACCGCAATGGGACTATTCAAAACACTGGCGAGCATGATAGCTCCGTGTTCGGTAAAAGCCAAAGGTAAAGAACGTCGGCCTCCATGCAAACTTGATATCGCAATTTGCGATTTCAAGTTTGTAAACTCTTGATTTGTAAGCTGAAACGCAAAGTCCTCAGGAAACCTTTTGCGGTTTCGCCGAAACTGTTCATTCAGCCGCATCGTGGACACTCCGTACATTTTTGCCAGATCCGAATCCAGCATCACTTTTTGCCCGCGAACCAAGAGAATCAGTTCATCAATATTCCCCAACAGTGTCCGTTGGATTTTGTTTGCCATAACCTTTTCCATTGTCGCCAGTTGAAAACTTATATCCACGATTTGTGACATCAAGTTTCGCTCATTTATAAGTCTGTTTAAACTCCGTCACCGCCGCTTTTAAATCTGCAATGAGCGCATCACTAAGCGCTTTTTCTTTAGCGATTTTTCCCATCAAATCATTTTTGCGATTGGTCAAATAATCCGTCAGCCTGGATTGGAAATCTTTGATTTTTTCTACGGCGACATCATCCATAAAACCATTTTGCACACTCCATAAAATTGCTGATTGGACTTCCACCGGCATCGGATTGTATTGGGGCTGCTTGAAAACTTCGACCACCCGTTTGCCGCGTTCGAGCATGGCCTGCGTTTTTGCGTCGAGATCAGAACCGAATTGGGCGAACGCCGCGAGTTCACGGAATTGCGCCAAGTCGCCTTTGATTCGTCCAGCGACTTGTTTCATCGCTTTGATTTGCGCGGCGGAACCGACACGCGAAACGGAAAGACCCACAGAAACCGCAGGACGAATTCCTTGATAAAACAAATCCGTTTCCAAATAGATTTGCCCGTCAGTAATGGAAATCACGTTTGTCGGAATGTAAGCCGAAACGTCGCCCGCTTGCGTTTCAATAATCGGCAGCGCGGTTAGAGAACCGTTTCCATATTTTTCACTAACGCGCGCGGAACGCTCCAACAAACGACTATGCAAATAAAAGACATCGCCCGGATACGCCTCGCGACCGGAAGGCCGTTTCAAGACGAGTGAAACCTGACGATACGCCACAGCGTGCTTGGACAAATCGTCAAAAATAATCAACGCATCCATACCGTTATCCATAAACCATTCGCCCATGGCCGCGCCGGCAAAAGGCGCAAGATACTGGTTGGTGGCCGAATCGGATGCGCCCGAAACGACGATAATTGTGTAAGGCATGGCGCCGGCCGTTTCGAGAACATTGATGACGCGAGCGACGTTTGATTGTTTCTGTCCAATCGCCACGTAGATGCTGTAAATTGGGCGAAAATCTTTGTCGCCACTGGCTTCCGCCGCTTTATTTAAACGCGCTTGAGAAATAATTGTGTCCACGCCAATGGTGGTTTTTCCGGTGGAACGGTCACCAATAATTAATTCACGCTGACCGCGACCGATTGGAATCATCGCGTCAATCGCCATGATGCCCGTTTGCACAGGTTGGCTGACCGATCGGCGTTTAATAATGCCCGGCGCAATTTTTTCGACAGGATAAGCGACATCACTTTTGACGGGACCTTTGCCGTCAACAGGTTGCCCAAGAGAATTGACGACGCGACCGAGCAAACCTTTGCCGACTGGAACTTGCAGAAGTTTCCCCGTCGTTTTGACTTCCTGCCCTTCGCGGATGCTGGTGTATTCGCCCAAAATAATTGCGCCTACTTCGTTTTCTTCGAGGTTCAAGGCGAGGCCGACGACGCCATTTCCAAAATCAATCATCTCATTGAGCATGACGTCGGTGAGGCCTTCAATTTTCGCCACGCCATCGCCAATTTCGCGGACGATGCCGACGTTTTGTTTCGCGACGGAAGTCTTCACGCCGGAAATTTTCGATTCAATTTCTTGTAATAATGTGCTCATAAATTTATTTGTCGTAAAACGTGAAAAACAGTCATCAGAAATTCACGTTTCACATTTTACGTTTCAAAAGCTTCTTTCAATTCGTTCAACCGCGCCTGCACACTGCCGTCATAGACATCACTGCCGACTTGAATGCGCAAACCGCCGAGCAATGAAGAATTTTCTGTGAACGCAATGTTTAATCCTGAACCGTAAATTTTGCTCAGATTATTTTTCAACCCGGTTTGAAATTCCAGTGCCAACGCCGCGGCGCTTTCAATAGTGGCGCGACGACGATCCTGTTCCAATTTTATTAGCTTTTGGAATTGCGTCAGAATCGCCATGAAACCGCGCGGTTTTTGCGAAATCACTTCCTCTACAACCTGCCGCGCACGATTTTCATCCAGATCGCCATTGACCAGACAACTCCGAAAGAGTTGCTTGGCATCACGGCGGGCTTGTTTGGAAATTTTCATTGTTAATTCAACGCAAAGTCGCCAAGGCGCAGAGAACGCAAGAAGAAAAAATCTTTGTTCTTCGCGAGTTTGAATTTTGCATCTGTCTGTTAAAATCAAGCGGCCAATTGTTGATTCGCTTCCTGGGCCAAACGTTTTTGATCATCTACCGTCAAAATTTTTCCGGTGACATTCGTGGTGGTTTTAACCACGAGACTGCCGATTTCCCGTTTTAAATCGGTCAACATGCGAGCATGATCCGCCACGGTTGCTTCGTGAGCTTTGGCAATAATTTGTTCCGCCGACGCAATGGCTTTTTGCGTTTCAGTTTCCTGAACGCGAGCCGCCGCGGCCCGAGCTTCTTCAATTAATTTGTTCGCCTGCGTGTTGGCCCGATCCAAAATTTCTTTGCGCGCCGCTTCCGTTTGGGTGAGTTCAGTTTTGATTTTTTCAGCATTCGCCAAACCTTCGGCGATCCGTTGGCGACGTTCTTCCAGCATTTTCAAAACTGGCTGGTAAGCCCATTTTCGCAAGGCCAAAGCGACGAGCACAAAGAGAATTACCTGAGAAATAAACAGGCGCGGTTCCCAGCCAAAAGTGCGGCCAATTTCCTGAGCCGTATCGGTCAATGCGCCAAACGTTAAAAACTGATTCATATTTTAAAATTGTTTGGGCGCGAAGTTTTCGCTTCGCGCCCGAGCAGTTATTTCGCCAAAAAGATGGCGAAGAACACGACACCTTCCGCCAACGCGGCGAAGATGATTGCTTGATTACGAATGACGCCAGCCGCCCCCGGATTGCGTCCGGTTGCTTCGGCGGCTTTCATGCCGATGATTCCCACACCGATGGCCGAGCCGAGCGCGGCCAAACCGATGTGCAGACTGCCGCTCATTCCACTGAGGATGGGAGCCGCTGTGTGTGTCACAACTTCTCCAGCCTGTGCTAACATTGGACTAAACATAGTTACCTTTCTTTTTTCTCAGCAGCCCTCGCAGTTTGCCCACGATCTGACTGCCAAAATTCTAGTGTGCTTTTGCGTGTTCTTTATCGCCGTGACTCGGGCCATGATCTTCATGGACGCACATCAACGCGGTGAACACGGCGGTCAACAAAGTGAAAACAAGCGCCTGCACCAGGCCGACCAGCAATTCCAAAAAGTAAAACGGCGTTGGCAAAATCCAGCCGAGCCACGGAACGATGTTCATCATGGCTTCTAAAATATTTTCGCCGGCAAAAACATTTCCGTAGAGACGAAAGCTGAGTGAAACGGGGCGGAACAAAATGGAAATAACTTCAATCAAACCGACGAAAATGAAAATCGCGCCAATAAACAAACCCATGATGCCGCTGGTTCCGCTGGCTCCCCCAAAAATGTGTTTGAAAAATCCGACAAATCCCAGCGCTTGAAACGCCCAGATAATCCAGAGGAAAAAGAAAATCAGCGACATCGCCGAGGTCATGTTCAAATCTGCGTTTCCGCCGCGCATCCACGGATGAAATTCATGCGCGCCGTTTGCCAACGTGACATTCCAACCCAAAGTTCCGACGCCCGGAATCAGTCCAAACCAATTGGTGAAGAGAATGAAAATAAAAATGGTGGCGAAGAACCAAAACGTCTTTTTCACTAAATCGCGACCGAGCATTTCTTCCAGAAAATTATAAAGTCCTTCGACGAGCCATTCGGTGAAATTTTGCAAGCCTTGCGGAACCAGTTTCATGTCGCGAGTGGCCATTTGCACAAAAATAATAATGCCTAAAGCAACGATCCAAACCGCAATCATCGAATTCGTGATGACAAGCGGCCCGAAGCGAAAAACATGCACCGCAGCCTGGGGCAAACCGTGATGTCCCTCAGCATGAACAGGAACGACACTCGCCGGCGCAGCCTTCAACATTGGCTCTGAGGAAGTGGAGGGTTGAGCATTTAAAAATGCCGTCGCCACAAATAAAAAC
>JALYXC010000332.1 GCA_030947315.1 Verrucomicrobiota bacterium
CCTATGAATTAACTATTTTGCTTGGATCATTCGGCGCGCTTTTTGGCATGTTATTTTTAAACCGGTTGCCGCGATTACATCATCCTCTCTTGAAAACTCGCCGCTTCGCCTCGGCCACGCATGACAAATTCTTTCTCGTGATCGAAACAGCCGATCCGAAATATTCAGAAATTGAAACCCGCCAGTTGCTGGAATTAACCGGCAGCACGCAGATCGAACTGGTGGAGGAATAATGCGCCATTTTTTAATTCTATTTTTGCTCGTCTGTGTTGCTGTGATCAGCGTGGCCGGCTTTCGCGGAGGTCTTTCGCGCAAGCCGCCTATTGAAATTTTCCCGGACATGGATCGTCAGCCAAAACTCCGGCCGCAAACCCGCAACAATTTTTTCGGCAACCAGCTCAGTTCTCGTTTGCCGGTGGAAGGAACCGTGGCGCGCGGCACTGCTTACGAAGAATCGCCGCTCAATACGGGCCGAATCATCGGCACGACGAATTTTGTGGAAATAAATCCGTTGCCAATGACCGAATCGTTTTTGAAACGCGGACGGGAACGCTATCAAATCAGTTGCTCGCCTTGTCACGGCGCGGCCGGCGATGGCAAAGGAATCACCAGCAAGTATGGAATGGTCGCCATGGCGAATTTTCACGACAAACGTCTTGTGGCCATGCCCGACGGTGAAATTTTCAACACCATCACGCACGGCAAAAATTTAATGGGCGCTTATGGCTCGAATGTTGTCATCAAAGATCGCTGGGCGATTATCGCTTATATTCGCGCGCTGCAACGAAGCCAATTGGCCACGCCGGATGACGTGCCGGAAAACTGGCAATCCATTTTCAAAAAGTAATTATGAATGCGCACACTAATTCTGAAAACGCCGCTCCGCTCGATCTATCCCGCTGGCGCAATCTGCCGAATATTCTAATCGCGGTCGGCGGAATTCTCGCGGTGCTGGGCGCTTTTCTTGACCTGCGCCAATTCGGCTATTCATGGCTGGTGGCCTTCATGTTTTTTTTAAGCCTCGCGATGGGCGGATTTTTTCTCGTGATGATTCATCATCTGGTGGATGCAAGTTGGTCAGTGCCGATTCGCCGCGTTTGCGAACATCTGGCGTGCCTTTCATTTCCGACTTTGCTTCTGCTTTTTATACCCATTGCCATTCTGGCGCCAGGCTTTGCGGGACATCCTGCGCTCTATCCGTGGATGGATTCCAATCCGGCGCACGACCACGCTTTAAAAGCAAAATTCCCACTCTTCACCAAACCGATGTTTTATATTGTGGCGGCAATTTGCTTTGCAGTTTGGGGATTTTTTTCCAATCGCCTTCGTTTTTGGTCATTGCAACAGGATCAAACTGGCGCGGCGGAATGCACTTATAAAATGCGCTTTTATTCTTCGCTCGGCATTGTTTTATTCGCGCTGACCTTGACGCTGGCCTGCATTATGTGGATGAAAGCGCTCATGCACGAATGGTTCTCCACGATGTATGGGGTTTATTATTTTGCGGGCAGCGTGTGGATGACTTTGGCCACGGTGTACGCCATGACGGTCATCTTAAAACGCACCGGTCATCTGCGGAAAGTGGCGCATGAAAAACAATTTTATTTTATCGGCACGCTCCTTTTTGCGTTCACTGTTTTTTATGCCTACGTCACCTTCTCCCAATACTTCATTATCTGGAACGCCAATATGCCGGAAGAAACTTTTTGGTACGTTCTGCGCGAAAAAGGTACCTGGTGGGACGTCGGCATGGTCATTATTTTCGGCCATTTTTTCGCGCCATTTCTCATGCTCCTGCGCATTGATTTTAAATTGAAACTTGCGGTCATGCTGTCGCTCGCGATTTGGGCGTGGCTGATGCACTACACCGATATGCAATTTAACATCGGCCCGGTTCTTCATCCCAACGGTTTTGTTTTGCATTGGATGGACATTGCCTGCATGGCGTTTATGGCCGGTGTTGTTGCAAAAGTTTTTTTGAAAAATTTCAACAGCCATCCGCCGTATCCGCAAAAAGATCCACGCATGGCGGAAGGGCAGGATATTTACGTTCCCGAAACTCCAGGACTCGCCATTGCTCCAGAACGCGCCCAATGAACTCTGAAATTTCACATTCTCAGTCCCCGGAAATAAAAACCTGTTGCGCGGATAAATCGCGAACGATTGCTTATGTCATTGGCATTGTTGGCTCTTTTTTAATCGTAGCCTGGCTGGTGTCATTGATGATCGCCAAAACCAGCGAAAGTTCTGTCGCGCCAAATCGTGTGAAAGAGCGTCAAAAAAATCTGACTGAAACGACTGCCGCCAATACGGAAATTTTGAACAATTATGCCTGGCAGAATCAGGAAAAAAAACTGGTTCGCCTGCCGATCGAACGCGCCATGGAATTGACGGTGGCGGAGTGGAAAAATCCAACGGCGGCCCGATCCAATTTGATTTCGCGCGTGGAAAAAGCGACGATTGCTCCGCCCAAACCGCCCGAAAAACCGAATCCATTTGAATAATCATTCTTCGATGATTTCAAACCTTGCAAACTCGTCTTCTGAAAAAACCGGCGCGCCGGAGGATTTTTTTTCACCTGCAGAAATTGACCTTTCTTGTCGGCAACCGGTTTTATCTCTCTTCACCAAAGCGATCGCGTGGCTGGCGGTCGGCTCGCTGCTCGCGTTGCTGACGTCAATTAAACTACACGCGCCCACTATTTTGGCGGATCACTCCTGGTCCACTTTTGGGCGACTGCAATCTGCTGCTCAAACCATTTTTCTTTACGGTTTCGGTTCGCAAGCGGGTTTAGGAATTGCGCTTTGGCTGCTCGCTCGATTAGGCCGCACGAAACTCGTGCAACCTGGCTTCATTACTTTAGCCGTAATTTTTTGGAATCTTGGCGTCGCGTTGGGCGTAATCGGAATTTTAGCTGGCGACAGCACTGGTTTTGTGGGGCTGGAAATTCCGCGTTATGCTTCGCCCATTTTATTTTTCTCTTATCTGCTTATTGGACTTTGTGCGCTGCTGACATTTGCAGCACGGCGCGAACGAATTCTTTATCCGTCGCAATGGTTTTTATTCGCCGCTCTTTTTATTTTTCCATGGATTTTTTCCACCGCCAGTCTGCTGTTGGTTTTTCATCCGGTGCGCGGAATTTTTCAAGCGGCGGTTAATTTCTGGTTTATCCATAATTTTCAAACTCTCTGGCTTGGCTCCATTGGTATCGCCGCGATTTTTTATTTTATTCCAAAAATTATGGGCCGTCCGCTCTACAGCCATTACCTCGCCGGATTCAGTTTTTGGCTGCTGCTGATTTTTGGCGGCTGGGGAGGAATTCCTGCTTACGCGCCGCTGCCGGCTTGGATGAGCAGTCTCAGCACCGTTACCAATATTGTCATGCTGGTGACAATTTTTAGTCTGGCCATGAACTGGTATTTTAGTTTTTCGAATGGCCATAAATCGGAGGAAAATTTGCCGCTTCGTTTTATTAAATTCGGCGCGATTTGTTATTTGCTTTATTGTTTTATTCGTGTTGGAACGGCGCTTCACTCGGTAAGTCAGGGTACCCAATTCACCCATTTTGACACGGCGCTTTCGCAACTGGGTCTTTACGGATTTTTTGCCATGACCATTTTCGGCGCGATTTATTTTATCGTTCCACGCCTGACCAATATCGAATGGCCTTCCGCAACTTTGGGCAAAACGCATTATTGGTGTTCGGCGTTTGGAATCGCGCTCATGGTCATTGCGCTGGGGCTGGGCGGAATTTTGCAAGGCCGGGCGCTGGGCGATGCGCGCGTGGAATTTATTAAAACAGTAAAAATTACCATTCCGTTTATCGGCATGAGCACGCTCGGCGGTTTATTGCTTTTGATTGGTCACAGCGCCTTGCTCTGGAATTTGAGTGTGATGCTTTCTCGTTATTGTCGCCTTCATTTCAGGCCGAAAACTTTGTTTGAAACGAAAATGTCAGGAGGAAACGCGTGAATCAGGGGCCGCTTGTTTTTCTCGGAATTTTTTTCGCCTTTGCCTGCGCCTGGTGCGGAATGATTTTAGCGCCGCAATTTCAAATTGGCCAGCAGTCACAAAAGCAAATTGAAACGACCGGACAATTTTATCCTTCCGCTCCTGCTGGATTGGTCAATCAAGGGCGCGAAGTTTATCGCGCGCAAGGTTGCGCCGCGTGTCACACCCGACAGATTCGCGGCAACCACGCTGATGTTCCGCGCTGGGGAAAACGAATCACGGTCGCCCAGGATTATCTCTACGATCAGCCGGTCATGATCGGCGCCCAACGCATCGGCCCTGATTTGGCGAACGCCGGCTTGCGTCAACCCGCCGCGAACTGGCATTTGCTGCATCTGTATAATCCGCAACTGACGAGTAAAGGTTCCATCATGCCGCCGTATCGGTATTTGTTTGAAAAAAGAAAAATTAAAAAATCAGCGCAAAATTTGGGCGCGGAAAATGTTTTTGAAATTATTCCCAAACCGGAAGCGGTCGCGTTGATCGCTTATTTGTTGAGTTTGAAAATCGAAACTGATTTGTTTGAAGCGCCTTTATCAACCACTCCGCCCCCAACAAATTCCGTTCAAAAAGCAGAAGGCACCAATGCGCCCGGGAGCGGAAGAACTAATCTGACTGATCAAATCGCGACGAATCAGCCGGCCACCAACTCGGCGGCGACAACCAATGCCCCCGCAAAAACCAACGCGCCACCGGCCACAAACTCTCCGACAAAATGAGTGTGAACGAAAAAAAATCCCTGCCGTTGGAACGGACTGACTTCTCGATTCGCGCGGAGAATTCTGAACCAAAGGCCGGTGCGATTGCCGTGCCGGTCTTACTTTTTGCTTTGCTGGCCATTTTATTTTATAGCGGACAATTGTATGTGGATAAACCTGGCGGAGAATTTAGCGCGAAAGTTTATGCGCCCTTTCGTTCCGAAGCTGAATTGGAAATACTCCATCCACCAACTGGCGGCGCCGCTGCGGCGGCGAAAGGAAAAATGCTTTTTTCAAATTATTGT
>JALYXC010000367.1 GCA_030947315.1 Verrucomicrobiota bacterium
TTTTCGCTTCCGCAATTTCTGCCGGCGTTAAATTATTTTGGAATTCGTCGCGAACACTTTCCGCTTGCGGATTGCCGGAGGTGGTTGAGATTTCGTACCACTTGAGCGCTTCGATTTTATCCTGCGCCACGCCTTCGCCGGCGGCGTAACGCTGGCCCAAACTCAGTTGCGCTTCACTTAAGCCCTGTTCGGCGGCCAGAGCAAACCATTTCGCCGCTTCGTTAAAATCCTGCGGCACCGCTTCGCCTTGAACGTAGCGAAGACCGATGCTGAATTGCGAATTGACCTCGCCTTGCTCGGCGGCTTTCAAAAACCATTTGACGGCTTCAGTCGGATCTCGCTCCACGCCTTGCCCCAAAATGTAGCGCACTCCCATCATGTGTTGGGCGTCGGCATTCCCCTGCTCCGCTGCTTTTAAGTACCATTTATTGGATTCTTCCAGATTCCAAAGCTTGCCATATTCAAGGCCCAATTTGTATTGCGACTCCACATCGCCTTGTTCGGCTTTGCCTTTGAGTTCCTGAATTATTTTGTCGGATGAAGGTTGGCCGGTGATGGCGCTCAAACGTTCTTTGAATGAGTCGAGCGAATTATTCGCGACGACTGAAAGATTTGTCGCGGCCAGCGGGCGATTGGTTTCCAAGGAATTTTTTTCGACGATTTCAATGATGGGCTGAGAAAAAGAATCAACGCGGGAAGTCGAATTGCGTTCCGTTTTGGCCTTGGTTCGTTCACGCTCCCGAATTTTATAGGTCGGTGAAGTCGCATTGGTCTCAACAACTTTTGGCGAAGAAGATTTCGATGGCTCACAGGCCGTCGTTAGTAAAAACAAACCCAATAAAAAAGTTGGCGAAATTTTTTTCCATTGCAGAGATTGCCCGGGAATTTTCATGAAACTATTTAATCAATTCCAATGACGAAGGCAAGGAATCATTCGCTTGCGCACTGGCCGTCGCACGTTTTATTCTTCGTGACAGCATTATGAATTCAAATGCGCAGTCCATTTCCCAAAATGATTTGCCGTGATTATTTGCCGAGGCGGAAAGATTCGCTCTTCGTTATGATTATCAAGGCGCGGTGGAAATTTTGCATCGCGCCCGCCGGTTGCATTCGATTGATAAAGTTCTGGTCAAATTAGGTTCCGCCTATTCGCACGCTTACGATTTTCCTGAAGCGGAACGATGGTTTGAGGAAGGTGTCCGCGTTTCGCCCACGAAAGTTGGGGCGCTCAATGCGGTGGGACATCATTGGCTGGAGGTTCGAAATTTTGAAGCGGCTAGAAATTGTTTCGAACGGGTTTTGCCGCAAAATCCGGTGCCAATTGTGACCTTCGTCCGACTGTCGGAAATTTATCTTCGTCTTCGCCGGCCCGCTGAAGCGCTCGAGATGGCAGAACGCGCCTTGAAATTATACGGCCCGCACGAAGGCGCGTTGCTCATGCGCGCAAAAATTTATCGTCAAATGCGCGAATGGAATGACGCGGAAAAATTTTTGCGTTTGGTTGTCGCCAAATCCGATTCTGATGTGGGAGCGCGCGCCGCGGCCTGGTACGAACTGGGAGCGGTGCTGGATCAACGCGGCGCGTACGACGAAGCGATGGCCGCCATTCTTCAAGCCAAGTCATTGATGAATCTGAGCGCGGCGCGGCCTTTGAAAATTTTGCGCATGAAGCAGGCGCAGATGAAAGAAATGCAAAAGATTCCGGAAGGCACCGTGCAACGTTGGCGAAAATTTGGGCAGACGGAATTACAACCTGAACGAAAACTGGCATTGTTGTGCGGTCATGCGCGCTCCGGAACAACTTTACTGGAGTATGTAGTTGATTCGCATCCGGACGTGATCTCTTCCGAAGAAACCTCCATTTTGCACAATGTTGCGTATTATCCCATCGGCCGGGCCACGTCGTCAAACAGTTCGCTCGTCTCGGCGCTGGATTGGATGTCGGCGCGGACTTTGCGCCAAATCCGGGCAGATTATTTTCGCGGCACAGAATCATTTCTGGCCCAACCAATCGGAGAGCGATTGCTGCTGGATAAAAACCCGGCCAATACTTTTGATCTTCCTCCGATGGCGCGGATTTTTCCTGAGAGCAAATTTTTAGTGGCGTTGCGCGACCCGCGCGATGTTTGTTTGAGCTGCTTCATGCAACCCGTGGATCTTC
>JALYXC010000374.1 GCA_030947315.1 Verrucomicrobiota bacterium
ATGGCGCACACAACTCCACCGCCCAGCGCGCAACCGGTCGTCACACCCCAGCAGATTTTTGAAGCGCGCAAAGTGGTCAACGAAATTTACATTGACGACAAAGTAAAAGATTACATTGTCGATTTAGTCTGTGCCACGCGCGAGCCGGAGACGTATAAAATTCAACTGCAAGGCATGATTCAACTCGGCGCATCGCCCCGCGCGACGATTGCCCTCACGCTCGCCGCGAAAGCCTTCGCTTTTCTGCGCGGACGCGGCTACGTCACGCCGCAAGACGTAAAAAGCATCGGCATGGATGTCCTGCGCCACCGCGTCGCCATCACCTACGAAGCCGAAGCCGAAGAAAAAACAAGCGAGAACATCATCCAGAAAATTTTCAACGAATTGCCGGTGCCGTAAAAATGCCTGATGAAGGTTCGTCTTCGAAGTTGACGCAATCCATCGAACCCATTACCGTCATACCAAAATGATAACGATATGAATACCGTCACCCTATCACCAAAATTTCAAGTCGTCATCCCGCTGGAGATTCGGGAAGCGTTGCAGCTCAAGGCCGGCCAAAAGATGCAGATGATCAATTTTGAAGGACAGGTTGTCATGGTGCCGCTGCGCCCCATCAAGGAGATGCGCGGCGTGTTTAAAGGCATGAACACGAACTTTGAAAGGGAACCGGATCGCCTGTGAATGTCGTGGATTCATCGGGGTGGATTGAATTCCTTGGCGGCGGGGCGAATGCAGAGTTTTTTCTGAAAGCGGTCAGCGATGTTCCCCGCCTGGTCGTGCCGACGATTTGTGTGTTTGAAGTCTGCCGCTGGATGCGGCGCGAACTGGGGGAACGTCGCGCCTTGGAAGCGATGGCTTTAATGCAACAGGGCAGCATTATTGAGTTGGATGCAACGCTGGCCATGAGCGCAGCGCGTTTGAGTTTGGAATTGAAGCTGCCGATGGCGGATTCGATTGTCTATGCCATCGCCCACGCCAACAAAGCGACACTCTGGACGCAAGACGACGATTTTGAAGGGCTGGAGGACGTGAAATACATTGCTAAGAAGAAAGGCGCCAAATGAGTTATTACAAAAGCGAACTGGAAGCGGAGGAAAGGCGATCGAAATTATCATCCAGAAGATTTTAACGAATTGCCTGTGCCGTGAAAGCAAATGAACCGAAAGCAACATGACCCGAAGACAATTCATTGAGTCACATGGCGCGACTTGCAAGAACTGGCAGTGGAGTTGGTCATTTATCAACGAGTCCGAGCGCTTCATAATCTTCGGAGCTTGGGACAGAGATACGAAGGGTAGAACTGCGAGGATTTTTTCCGAGGGTTGGGCAAGACCGCGAGGACACAAACAAGCGGGCTATGACCAATCACGAGAACACATACGGCTGATTGAGGAAGAGGGATACCGTTTGAAAACCTTTCCAATGAAACGTGGAGACCCTGCCGACAATGATGGTCGTGCAAAGCCCGCAAAAATTGGGGGATTTAATTCAGAGCTTACTGAAAGGACGCTGACGAGGGTTGGCACTGAGTGGTATGCTGCGGACCCCAGTGTTACTAGCCCGCTTGCAGAGGAGCTTTCTACACCCGAAAAGTATTCTGAGGGCGCACGATTCACCGTCACGATAAATGCTTACGAGCGTAATCCTAAAGCTCGCGCAGCTTGCATCGCGCATCACGGTCACGTTTGTGCTGTCTGCGGATTCAATTTTGGCCGCATTTTTGGCACTCTCGGCGAAGGATTCATTCACGTTCATCACCTTGTTCCGATTGGAAGGATTGGTAAGGAATATAAAATTGACCCGATAGCGGACTTGATACCCGTTTGCCCGAATTGCCACGCAATGATTCATCGCGCTGAACCATCGCTGACAGTCGAACAGCTTCGTAAGCACATCGGCAAATGAAAATTATGACAAGCTGCATCGCGCATTCACCATTCGATAATCGCGATCGTAATTTTCCCATGACCCCCCGCGAAATCCTCAAAAAAACTCGGCAGATAGAGTTATGCTGCTCAACGCAACCGCCGCTTCAATTCATCGGGATTTCGCGCGCCGTGGAAAACCGACAGGATGGAGAAAACATCGTCTTTGATTGCAAAGTAAATGGCGTATTTCTTGAACCGGCGCAGACGAATTCTTTGGGCGCGCCCACGCACTTTTTGAAAAAGCTCCGGATTGGCCAGCGCACGTTGAAGTGCGGATTTCACTTCCAGTTTGAATTCCTCCCCGAGTCCAGTCCGCTCGCCTTCATACCATGCAACAGCTTCGTCGAATTCCAAACGCGCAGCCGATTTGAAAATGACCGGAAGGCTCATCGCCAGCCGAAGCGCTTGTTGAGATCAGCTTCAACTTGTTCCCAAGGGATTCCTTCGCGCGGATTTTTCTCGAATTCAGCGAGGCGGCGGTCAAGTTCGGCGGCTTGTTCCGGTGTGAGTTCGTCATCGAAGTCACCGTATTTTTCAAAAACTTTTTCGGCAACTTCGTGTCGTTCTTCCAAAGGCAACCGTTCAATTTGTTCGAGGATTTCCCGCGCACTCATGGCAGCAATTTACTCTTTTGATTCACTCGATCAAGCAAAGTTTTTCCGCCGTGCTGCGAGCCGTCTTTCAATTTCAGCGAAGACTTCTTCAATTGGCTTGCCGCGTCCGGGATTTTTTAGAGCATCTTCCGCGCGGCGGTCGAGTTCTTCAATTTGTTCCTGCGTTAGTTCGGGGTCGTATCCGTTTTCGACGATGTTGCTCCAAACTTGCTGTGCGAGTTCAAGGCGGCCGGCACGGCTTAACTTGCAATCAACTTCGGCTTTTAAAGTTTTCCATGGGAATTTTCCATTTGGAAGCGGCGGCGCTTTCCAGTCTTGGAAGCCGTCCATGAATTCGTCCCAGAGACGATGCGCGAGTTCAACCCGTTCATCGAACGGAAGTTTTTTCGCTGCGGAACACAATTTTGTCACGGACATGAGTGCAAATTATTCTTTCAATTCAATCTTCGCAATTCGTAATTTTTCATTCGCATGATTCCCCGCGAGATTCTCAAAAAAATTCGGCAGATCGAGTTGCGCACCAATCGGCTCGTGAACGAAACGCTTGGCGGCCAATATCACAGCGTCTTCAAAGGGCAGGGAATGAATTTTGAGGAAGTGCGCGAGTATCAGCCCGGCGATGAAGTCCGCGCCATTGATTGGAATGTTACCGCACGAACGAACCACGCTTACGTCAAAAAATTTGTCGAAGAACGCGAACTAACACTCATGCTGCTCGTGGATTTGAGCGGTTCCGGTTTGTTCGGTTCAGGTGCTCAGTCCAAACGCGAACTCGCCGCTGAGATAGCTTCCGTGCTCGCTTTTTCCGCCATTCGCAATAACGACAAAGTTGGTCTGATTCTTTTTACTGAAGATGTTGAAAAATATATTCCCCCAAAAAAAGGTCGCCGACATGTGTTGCGGGTTATTCGCGAAATTCTTTTTTACGAACCAAAAAAGCGCGGGACAAATTTAAACGAAGCGCTTGATTTTTTGAATCGCGTGACCCGACACAAAGCGATCGCGGTAATTCTCTCTGATTTCATTGGCGAACCGACACGACGCGCTGCTGATCGAACCTCGGCGGCGCGGTTGCTTCTCACCGAATCGCTGGCGCAAAGCGCTTATCTTTCACTCCGTTCCACCAATAAACGCCACGATGTCGTCGCCATTCAAATTATTGATCGTTACGAATTGGAATTGCCCGCGCTCGGTCGCCTCGTTTTTAAAGATGCTGAAACCGGCGAAGTCGTAGAAATAAATACCAGCGAACCCCGCAAGCGAATTGCCTTCGCCGAACGCCAGTTAAAAAGTCAGGCGGAACTGTTGCGTATATTTCGGTCGGCAAAAATTGATGCCATTCAATTGCGCACCGATCAACCTTATCCCGCGGCGTTGGGAAGATTTTTTGAAACCCGCGAACGTCGCCTGCGTCGTGGGTAATTAGACTGAAACGCAGAGAGAACACAGTCGCGAAGAGATGAAATATAAAATGAAAAGAATAATCTGTCACACGCAGGGAACTGTAGATTTCAGATTTCTTGACCGCGCTTCGTACGCCGCCCATCCTTGGTGCAAAATTTTATGGCTTTGTCCGAAAATATTTTGTCCGAATTGAGGCGCACTGTCGGATCCGAAAATGTTCTCACGCAACTTGAAGATTTAATTCCTTACTCGTTCGATGGCACCGCTGCGTTGCAACAAATGCCCGGCTGCGTTGCGTTCGCCATTTCTGCTGAACAAATTTCTGCAATTTTAAAACTGGCGAATGAATTTAAGTTTGCGGTCGTGACGCGAGGATCAGGAACCGGCTTGAGCGGTGGCAGTATGCCGAACAAAGATTGCGTGGTTCTTTGCACGGTGAAGATGGATAAAATTCTGGAAGTGGATCGCGCCAATCTCACGATGCTCGTTGAACCGGGCGTTTTGACTTTGACGGTTGCAGATGCGGCCACAGCCGTTGGTTTATTTTATCCGCCCGATCCTGGTTCGATGAAAATTTCCACCATCGGCGGAAATGTTGCGGAAAATTCCGGCGGCTTGCGCGGATTAAAATATGGCATTACGCGCAATTACGTCATGGGCATGGAAGTCGTTTTGGCCAATGGCGAAATCATGAAAATGGGAAATAAATGCGTCAAAGATGTCGCCGGTTATTCGCTCAAAGATATTTTTGTCGGCTCGGAAGGAACGCTCGGCGTCATCACGAAAGTTTTGCTGCGATTGATTCCCAAGCCGCTCGCGAAAAAAACGATGGTCGCGACTTTTTCGCAAATGGACCATGCGGCGGATGCAGTTTCAGCAATTATCGCCGCGCAAATTATTCCATGCACGTTGGAATTTCTCGACCGCATGACGATTCATTGCGTCGAGGATTATGCGAAGATTGGTTTGCCGCTTGATTGCGAAGCGCTGTTGCTCATCGAGAGCGATGGTCATCCCGCTGCCGTCGCCGATGAAGCCGCGCAAATGGAAAAAATTTGTCGCGAACGCGGCTGCCTCGAAGTGCGTGTTGCTAAAGACGACATCGAAGCCACCAAACTCGCCAGCGCGCGACGCTCCGCTTTTTCTGCGCTCGCGCGCGTTGCC
>JALYXC010000380.1 GCA_030947315.1 Verrucomicrobiota bacterium
TTGCAAAAACGCGCTGAGAAATCCGCGCAACGCGCCTTGGAAATTGGCGAGACGGATCGCGCCGCGCTCGCCAGTGTTCAGGTGCAAAGTTCTATTTTAGGTCGCGCGCGACTGGAAGCGCTGCACAAATCACAAATAGCGCTGGGCGCGTTGGAAGACGCGGTGCAACGGCCTTTGTCGTCTGATGAAAACTTTTTGATTCCAAACCTGGAAAAACAAAATCATGAATAAATTTTTAAAATGGTTTTTATGCGGGTCGCTTTTTGGAATGGCGCTTTCGCCAAACTTCGCCTGCAAAAAAAGTGAAGAGCCAGTGAAGGTGAATGAAAAAGCAGAAGTCTCGCGTGTTTCCCGCAACACCAATAATGAACCTGTTTTGACTCTCGATCTTGAGACGCAAAAAAGAATCGGCTTGGTTCTGCAAACGCTTTCTCAAACCAATCGAGCGCCGGAAATCATCGCTTACGGCAACGTGCTCGATCCGTCGCCGTTGGTCCTTTTGTTTAACGATTTAAAAGCCGCCGAAGCGGCGGTGGATATTTCCAGAAAACAAGCGGAGCGCGCCAAAAAACTTTTTAGTGAAGCGGAAAATGTCTCGCGCAAAACAGTCGAGACGGCTGAAGCGCAGTTGGTCAGCGACGAACTAAAATTTAATTCGATTCGCCAACGTTTGGAAGTGGAGTGGGGAACCGCATTGGTGAAATTGGAATCGTCAGAGCGCGAAAAGTTGATCGGACAATTAGTCGCCTATGAAACGGTGTTGATCCGAGTTGATGTGGCGGCAGGCCAAAATATTTCGGCAAATCCGACTTCAGCGAGAATTGAAATTCTCGGAAACGAACAAACCCTTCCTGCGACAGTTTTTTCCTCCACTGTCACGGTGAATTCCAATTCGCAAGGCCAAGGATTTTTGCTGCAAGCCAGTGGAAAAAATTCAGCTTTGCGTCCCGGACTTTTTGTAAAAGCGTATCTGACGATCCCCGGTTCCGCCGAAAAAGAAACGGTGATTCCATCTTCGGCGGTTGTTCGTTTTAACGGAAAGACTTGGATTTATTTGCAGAGCGACGCGGATAAATTCATCCGTCGTGAAGTTGAAATTAAAAACGGTGTGTTCACTTCCTTGGAATGTTCTGGAGAAAAAGTAGTTGCCACGGGCGCACAAATTCTTCTCTCCGAAGAATTGAAATCTGAAAACAAAGCTGACTGATGCTCAACGCGATTGTTTATTTTTCCCTGCGTTTTCGCGGAGTCATTGTTGCTCTTGCGTGCGTTTTGGTGGGTTACGGAATTTATATCGCAGCTCGTGCAAAGCTAGATGTTTTTCCCGATTTTGTTCCGCCGCAAGTCGTCGTGCAAACGGAAGCGCCGGGGCTTTCACCCGACCAAGTTGAAACGCTTATAACGCGTCCCGTCGAAGCTTCCATCAACGGTTTGGGCAATATGGAATCGCTTCGTTCAGAATCCATCCAGGGCCTTTCTGTCATCACCGCTGTTTTTAAAGAAGGCACAGACATCGTGGTTGCGCGACAAATGTTGGGCGAAAAGCTGGGCGAGATTTCTGGAAAATTACCGAGCGGCGCGCAAGCGCCTAAAATGACACCGCTCACATCGGCCACGATGGATTTGCTGAAAATCGGTTTGGTTTCCGAGAAACTTTCGCCGATGGAATTGCGCACGCTGGCCGATTGGACAATCAAGCCGCGATTGCTCGCCGTGCCCGGCGTCACGCGTTGCATTGTTTTTGGCGGCGCAGTTCGTCAATTGCAAATCCAAGTGATGCCAGAAAAATTATTGGCGTTTGATATTTCTCTTTCGGAAGTTCTCGCCGCCGCTCGCGTTTCCTCCGGCGTGATGGGCGCGGGATTTATTGAAACATCCAACCAGCGCATTCTCATTCAAACAGAAGGACAGTCACTCACGCCGGAAATGCTCGGCGAAATTGTGGTGACGCATCGCGGCGCGCAAAGTGTGCGGCTCAAAGATGTCGCGCGCGTGGTCGAAGGCGCGGAGCCGAAATTTGGCGACACAATTATCATGGGAAAACCGGGGGTGTTGCTCGCGATGGCCAGCCAATTCGGCGCGAACACAATGGAAGTCACGACCGCTGTGGAAAAAGCAATCGAGGAAATGAAACCGCTTCTCGCGAGCGAAAGCGTCATGCTTTATCCGCGACTGCATCGCCCCGCGACATTTATTGAAGCGTCGCTCAAGCATATAAAATCCTCGTTGTTTTTAGGCGGCATTTTGGTCGCGGTGGTTTTGTTTCTTTTTCTCGGCCATTTTCGCACGGCGTTTATTTCGCTGACGGCCATTCCACTTTCGCTGCTCACCGCGATTATTCTGCTCGATAAATTTGGCGTGACCCTCAACACGATTACTCTCGGTGGACTGGCTATTGCCATCGGCGAAGTCGTGGACGACGCGATTATTGATGTGGAAAACATTTTCCGCAGACTGCGCGAAAATCAAATGCTGGCGACACGGCGCTCATCTTTTCGGGTAATACTTGAAGCGTCGCTCGAAGTTCGCACCTCGGTGGTTTATGCCACTTTTATTGTCGCGCTGGTTTTTCTGCCGGTACTGACGCTGACCGGTTTGCAGGGAAAATTTTTTGCGCCGCTCGCGTTAAGTTACATCATTGCGATCATGGCGTCGCTGGCTGTGGCGCTGACTCTGACGCCCGCGCTTTGTTTTTTATTTTTTGCAAAAGGCGTGCGTGATGCCAAAGAACCACGTGTCCAATCGTGGTTGAAAAAAAATTACGGAAATGCTTTGCACTTTTTTGCGCGCTGGCCGCGTTTCATCATTTTTGGCGTGATTTCAATTTGCGGTGGGGCGCTGCTGATGCTTCCGAATTTTGGCGGTGAGTTTTTGCCGGAATTTCGCGAAGGCCATTTGGTGCTCCAGGTTTCCACCGCCCCCGGAACTTCGTTGCCGGAAATGTTGCGACTCGGACGATCTATTTCAGAAGAACTTTTAAAAAATAAAAATATCGCGACCGTGGAACAACAAGTAGGCCGCGCCGAACAAGGTGAAGATACTTTCGGAACTTATAGCTGTGAATTTCATGTTGAATTAAAACCGCTGGGCGGTGAGGAGGAAGAAAAAATGGGCGATGAAATCCGGGAAATTCTAAAAAAATTTCCAGGACTTCATAAACATGAGGTTATGACTTTTCTCGGCGACCGCATTGGCGAGACTATTACCGGTGAAACTCAGCCTGTTGTAGTAAATATTTTTGGCGATGATCTTGATTTGATCGATTCGAAAGCGCGTGAAGTGCAACGCGTTTTGTCCGATGTTTATGGCGCAAAGGATGTTCAGCTAAAATCTTCGCCGGGCTCTCCGCGCATCGCCGTGCAACTCCGTTTTGATCGGCTCGCGCAATTTGGTTATCGCCCTGTTGAAATTTTGGAAGCGATTCAAACGGCTTATCAAGGTGCAGTCGTCGCGCAAACGCATCGCGGAAATCAAGTCTCGGACATCGCCGTGATTTTGGACGAAGCGAGTCGCGCCAGTCTCGACGATCTTGGTTCTTTGCTATTACGAAATAGTGAAGGACTGCGATTGCCCTTGCGCGAACTTGCTGAAGTTTATCTCACTTCAGGACGCGATATAATTTCACACGAAGGAGCGCGACGCCGCCAAACGGTCACTTGCAATCCGCGCGGAACGGACGTCGCGACATTTACGGCGGAAGCAAAAAAACAAGTTGCCGCGAAAATAAATTTTCCGCGCGGCACTTACGCCATTTTCAGCGGCGCGGCGGAAGCGCAGGAAAAAGCCCAGCACGAATTGTTACTTCATTCTGGCATCGCTGCGATTGGCATTTTGCTATTGCTGGTCGTTGTTTTTGGTCATTGGCAGAACCTGATTCTGGTTTTGGCAAATCTTCCTTTTGCACTGGTTGGAGGAATTCTGGCGGTTTATCTCACCGGAATTTTCGGTGATGCGGCAGAGAGCGGATTAACCATCGGTTCGCTCGTTGGTTTCGTGACGCTTTTCGGAATTTCCGTGCGCAATTCGATTATGATGATTTCGCATTTTGAACATCTGGTGCAGGTCGAAGGCGCAATGTGGAATCTGGAAACCGCGATTCGTGGTGCTTCGGAACGTTTGATTCCAATTTTAATGACGGCCATTATTACCGCGCTCGGTTTGCTTCCACTCGCGCTGGGAACCGGTGAAGCAGGTCGTGAAATTGAAGGTCCAATGGCAATAGTAATTCTAGGCGGACTCATTACTTCCACCGCATTGAATCTACTCGTTTTACCAACGCTTGCTTTGCGTTACGGAAAATTTATTAAGACGACGGAAGAAGTTTATTAATCTCCGTAACCGTTCGGATGTTTTTTGTGCCAATCCCAAGCCGTTTGCACAATCTGTTCGAGCTTCGTAAATTTCGGTTGCCAGCCCAATTCGTTTTTCGCTTTGCCGGCGGCCGCAACTAATTTAGGAGGATCGCCCGCGCGTCGCGGTTCTTCAATTGCCGGAATTTTTTTGCCGCAAATTTTTTCGCAGGTTTCAATCACCTCGCGCACTGAATAACCATCGCCATTGCCCAAATTAAAAAATCCTTTTTGACCCGGTTCCATGGCCAGAATGTGCGCCTGCGCCAGATCTTTGATGTGAATGTAATCGCGAATTGCGGTGCCATCGGGCGTTGGATAATCGGTGCCAAAAATTTCGCATTGAGGCGATTGGCCAAGCGCAACTTTCAAAACATTGGGAATCAAATGGGTTTCGATGCGATGGTCTTCGCCGAATTTTGCACTTGCGCCAGCAGCGTTGAAATAACGGAAGGCCACGAATTCCAAACCATGAATTTGTTGATACCAATAAAGAATTTTCTCAAACATTAATTTCGATTCGCCGTAGGGATTAATCGGGCGTTGCGGCAAATCTTCGGTCATCGGCACACGATCGGGCGGGCCGTAGGTCGCGCAAGTAGAACTGAAAACAAATTTCTTCACGCCGGTTTCGACGGCGGAATCGAGCAGATTTAATCCTGTCGCGACATTGTTGTGAAAATATTTGCCAGGGTTGGTCATGGATTCGCCGACCAGCGCGTGCGCGGCGAAATGAATAATCGCTTTTGGTTTTGCTTCTTCAATAGCCGCGACGATTTTATTTTTATCGCTTAATTCTGCTTGAACAAATTTTGCGCGCGAGTCCACCGCCGCCGCATGGCCTTCGGTCAGATTGTCATAAACGGTCACGGCATGACCGGCATTGAGAAGTTCTTCCACGCAAACCGATCCGATGTAGCCCGCGCCGCCCGTTACAAAAACATTCATGGATGAAAAAATTATGTCGCCGGTAAAATTCCGACAATGAAAAAGGTTTAAGAAAACATCTCGGAAAAAAAGTAGGCTCGTAACCCGCACTAAGAGAGAGCCAATCTAATCAGCCGCCGGTTTCGGCTGTGGAGTTGGCTTCACTTCCGTTTTGGCGGGAGCCGGGGTGGACTTGGCATCGCTACTGGGACTTTTTGTTTCTGGGGTGGGAGCGTCCTTTTTCGCGCCGGCTTTATAATTTTCGCTGCGATAATCGGTTATGTAAAAACCGCTTCCTTTAAAAATTAAACCGGCGCCGCCGCCCACGCCTCTTTTGATTTTTCCTTTGCCCCATTTTTTTTGGGCGCAAAGTTCTTTCGGACAAATCGTGAGCGGTTGCGCGGCGATGGGCTGATATTTTTCAAAGTGGTGGCCGCATTTTGCGCAAACGTATTCGTAAGTGGGCATGATTAATTTTAAATTGCCAATTTCAGAAAATGGATTGTAGGGGAGTTTGACTCATCTGCAATCCGCAAACTAAAATTGTTCAGCCGCCAATGCAGCTCATGGTGCGTTCGGGTTGTTTAAATTTGGCTTCGCCAATGTGGTGCCGATCTTCTTTTTGCCAGACCACACTCTGATAAAAATCGCCAATGGTTCCGTCGGAAGAACCGTCGCGCAACAAAGCGCGCAGATCGTGTTCAACCAGGCTGAATAAACAGGTGCGGATTTTTCCGTCGGCGGTCAGGCGCAGGCGGTTGCAATGTCCGCAGAATGGTTCGCTCACCGGCGCAATTATTCCAATCTCCGCGCCGCCATGGGGAAAGGCCCAGCGT
>JALYXC010000402.1 GCA_030947315.1 Verrucomicrobiota bacterium
AATAACAGGTCATCACCGAGAAGTCAAAAATTGGAGACAAAACTACCAATCGCGCGGAATGGATTTTTCTTCAGGAGGAATTTTGGGCTGGTTTAATTTTACAAATGCTTCTGTCGTTTCTGTTTCAATTTGGTCAGGAGATCTTTGGTTGGCAAAGTATTGATCACATCCTTTTTCTCCAGCCAGCCTTTGCGCGCCAAACCGGCACCGAGCCGCAAAAAACTGACTTGTTCATTGTAATGCGCGTCGCAGTTGATCACGCATTTCACACCTTTTTCTTTTGCGTAATGCCAGAGCCGCCAATCCATATCCAAACGATACGGGCTGGCGTTAAGTTCGATCCAGGTTCCGGTTTCCGCGCAGGCATCAATGACCGCGTGCTGATTCACTTTGTAAGGCTCGCGTTCGAGCAAAAGCCGGCCGGTCAAATGGCCGAGAATGTGAACGAACGGATTTTCCGCGGCGCGAATTAATCGCTTGGTGGTTTCCGATTCGCTTTGGGTAAAACTTTGATGAATGCTCGCGACGACAACATCGAGTTCCGCGAGCAAATCATTTTCAAAATCCAATTTGCCATCGGATAAAATATCCACTTCAGCGCCGCTCAACAGGCGAAAATTAATTCCCTGATCGGCCCAGCGACGGTTCATTTTGCGGATTTCAAGAAGTTGTTGGCGCAATCGTTCGGGTTGAAGACCGTTGGCCTGGTAAGAAGATTTCGAATGGTCCGTGATCGCCCAATAGCTGAGGCCAAGCTCCATCATGTGGAGGGCGATTTCTTCAAGAGAAAATTTTCCATCGCTCCAATTGGAATGATTGTGCAACGAACCTTTTAAATCAGTCCATTCCAGCAAGCGCGGCAGATTATTTTTTTCGGCAGCGGAAAATTCGCCCTGATCTTCCCGAAGTTCTGGCGGAATAAAAGCGAGTTCAAGCGTTTGAAAAATTTCTTCTTCGGTCGCGCAAGGCACCAGTAATTTCGGGTCGCGCGTTTCCACTTCAGATTTAAACAATCCATATTCATTCAATCGCAAGCCGCGTTGAATGGCGCGTTGTCGCATGACAATATTGTGCTCTTTGCTGCCGGTAAAATAAGCGAGCGCAAAAGGAAATTCCGCGTCGCTCACCACGCGCAGGTCCGCCTGAATACCGCCTTCCAAAACGACGCTGGCTTTCGTGTCGCCTTTGGCGCCAATACTTAAAACGCCCGGCTGGCTGGTAAAAAATTCAATCACGCTCTCCGGATTTTTTGAGGAAATTAAAAAATCAACATCGCCGACAATTTCTTTGAACCGACGCAAGCTGCCCGCAGTGCTGCATCGAATTACCTGCGGATGAGCGCGCAAATTTTCCAGAATCGGTTCGGCCACGATCAGCGCGTCACTGAGCAAATGACTGGAAGCGTAGGTGCGCCGAAATTTTATTCCTTCGCAAATTTTGCTTTGCGTTTTTTCACCGAACCCGGCGAGCACTGCGACTTTGCCGGCCTGGCAAGCCGTTTCCAATTCATCGAGTGAAGTAATGCCAAGCTTTTCATAAAGTATTTTAATTTTTTTCGGGCCGAGAGTGGGAATGCTCAACATTTCGAATAAGCCCGAGGGCAATGATGCTTTGAGTTCATCGTGGTAAGTCAATTTTCCGGTAAGGATAAGTTCGGTGATTTTTTTCTGAAGCGCTTCGCCGATCCCCTTGATTTCTCCGAGACGATTTTCAGAAATAATTTTATCGAGCGGCTCGTTTAAACTTTCCAGCGCGCGCGCGGCATTGGCGTAGGCGCGAGTCTTAAAAGGATTCTCCCCTTTCAATTCGAGCAGCGTCCCGATCTCGACCAAAATTTCCGCCACCTGATTTTTGTTCATATCAAAATATGAAGTTCCAGATGCAAAGTTCAAAGTTCAAAGTGAAGCGCAGCAAGGTCTCTCATTAAAATTCTGGAAAAGTCCTGGGTTCGCTGTTATCCTATTCATCAATTATGGGACAAAATATCAGTGTAAAATCAAAAATGCAGGACAAACAAAGCGAACGGGATCATCGTAAACTACGGATTGATAAAGTCGGTGTGCGTGGTCTTCATTTTCCGATCCAAATTCGGGACAAGGAAAAAATTGTGCAAAACACGGTGGCCACCATTGGCATGTTTGTTGACTTGCCCCATGAATTTAAAGGGACGCACATGAGCCGTTTCATCGAAGTGCTTAACGCGCACGGCAGCATGGTGCATGTCGAAAATATCACGGACATTCTTTACGCGATGCAATCCAAACTGCGCGCCGCCACTGCGCATTTGGAAATGGAATTTCCTTTTTTTCTCACAAAAAAAGCGCCGGTCAGCGGAATGGAAAGCGTGATGAATTACACGGCGCGTTTTGACGCCACGGCCAGCGGCAAAGAAATTGATTTTGTTTTGACCGTGATCGCTGGTGTGACGACACTTTGCCCCTGTTCCAAAGCGATCAGTAAATATGGCGCGCATAATCAACGCGGCAATGTCACGGTGCAAATTCGTTCACGCAAAGCCATTTGGATTGAGGACTTGATTGCGGTGATGGAAAGCTCGGCCAGCTCGGAACTGTTTTCCCTTTTAAAACGGCAGGACGAAAAAGCTGTGACGGAACACGCTTATGAAAATCCAGTTTTTGTCGAAGATTTGGTGCGGAATGTCGCCGTGAAACTCAACGCCCATCCCGATGTGACCTGGTATAAAGTCGAAGCGGAAAATTTTGAAAGCATTCATAATCACAACGCGTATGCTTCCATCGAAAAAGGATAATTCATTCCTGCCTATTTAGATTATTCGGGTTTTACCCCACCGCAGATCCTTCCTCCAAAATTTCCTAAAGTTTTTGTGGCATATTTTTTTCTCTTTGTTACATTCGCCCACTCTCAATTAGTTCGAGAGTTTAATTTCAGGCAAAAAAATAATTTACCAACGTGACAACAAAGAAAAAAATCGCCAAAAAAAGCAAGGCTCCGGCTCCGAAAAAAGTTTTGGTTAAAAAAGAGGCGCCGCGCGCCAAAAATACGGTCAAAAAAGTCGTAAAAAAAGCCCGTAAAAATAAAGCGGTGGCCTCCGCCACGGCTGCTTCCATTTTGGGCAGGTTGACCGTTGGTTCCAAGCCAACCAATCGAAACGGCGCCGTTAAAATTAAACCGGAATGGTCCAAATATTATCAGCATTTATTGGAGCTGCGGGAACGTTTGCTGCATCAAATGAGCGGGCTCGCCAAGGAATCGGCTGAAGAAATGGCCAGTTACAGTTTGCACATGGCTGATTCGGGCACGGACAATTTTGATCGCGATTTTGCTTTGAGCCTGCTCTCGGCTGATCAGGATGCGGTTTATGAGATTGAAGAAGCCTTGAAACGCATTGAAAAAAATACTTACGGCGTTTGCGAACTGACCGGAAAATCAATTCCCAAAGTTCGTCTCGATGCGATTCCCTGGACTCGTTTTACGGTGGAAGCGCAAGCCCAACTCGAACGGGAAGGCGCCTTGCGCCAGCGTCGTTTGGGGGCGTTGGGAACCGTGGATAGCGCGGGCGGAGTTGAAGTCGAGGAAGAGGAAGAAGCCGAAGAAAAAACCGTCAAAGAAAAAGAATAATTATGGCTCGAGAAATCATTACGATTGAATGCACCGAAGCGCGCAAAGAAGGCAAAGCGCCTTCCCGCTACACCACCACGCGCAATAAAAAATTAAAACCGGAAAAATTGGAAATCAAAAAGTTCAATCCCTTCCTGCGCCGCCATACGGTCCATCGCGAAATTAAATAATTTTATGCCACGCAAAACTCATACCGACAAACCGACCGGGCGCAATGCGCGCGGAAAAAGTTCCACGATGGAATCGCGCACCCCCCGGCCGAAACCCAAAATTGATTTTACGCTCGACGCTCTCGATTTCAAAAATGTCACTCTTTTAAAAACTTTTGTGACGGATCAGGGTCGCATTTTGCCGCGCAAATACACCGGTTTGCCGGCGCATTACCAACGCCAGCTTAATCGCTCTATCAAACAGGCGCGCGCCATGTTGCTGATGAAATAATTCTCTTTTCCGAAACCCCGCGGATATTTTGTTCGCGGGTTTTTTATTGAATTTGAATTGCAAACGATTTGCAAATAGATTGGGGCAAGTCGAATAACGAAATTTGTGAAATCGATTTATTTTATCGCTGGATTGGTTGGCGCAGGAGTTTTTTTCGTTTCTGGTTGCAGTGAAAAAAAAATGACTGCTCCCGTTCGGACAAATCATCCCCTTAAAATCGTCACCAGTTTTTTGCCGGTTTATTGTCTGACGGCCAATGTGGCGGGGGAATTGGCCGTGGTGGAAAATCTTTTGCCGCCCGGCGTCGGCCCGCACGATTATCAATTTTCCCCGCGCGATCTGCGCAAACTCCACGAAGCCGATTTAATTTTTCTCAATGGGTTGGGCGTGGAAGATTGGCTTGGACCCGCGCTTCCATCCGGTCAAAAAATGGTTGTGAAAATCAGCGAGGGTTTGGGCAATCAACTAATTTACACTCGCTCAGAAACTTCTCGCGGCCTTCCCAACCCGCACATCTGGCTCGATCCGCATTTAGCCGCTCACGCCGTTACGAATATTTTGATCGCTTTGCAGAAAGCCGATCCTACTAATGCACCGCAATTCGCAACCAACGCCGGTCAATTTATCGCGCGGCTCAAAAAATTGGATGTGGAAATCGCCGAAGCATTGTCCTCCGTGAAACGACAACCGTTCATCACTTATCACGATGCGTTTCCATATTTCGTTCAGCATTATGGCCTGAACTTAATCGGTGTGGTCGAACCAATTCCCGATCAGGAACCTTCCACCAAATATCTTTCGATTTTGCTGCGCGAAGCGCGTGAAAAAAAAGTCAAAGTTTTATTCGCTGAACCGCAATTTTCTTCTCGGTTGATGACGCAAATCGCCGCTGATTTAAAAATCCCCGTGGCCGAGCTTGATCCGTTAGAGACCGGTTCGTTCGCCCTCGATGCGTATGAAAATGGAATGCGAAAAAATCTTCACACTTTGGAGA
>JALYXC010000407.1 GCA_030947315.1 Verrucomicrobiota bacterium
TGCGCTTGTTTTCTCACCCAAACCATTTAATTTTCAATTATGCAAACGGTCGCATTAGAAAAAGCCCAGGCGTCTTTGCCTGATTTGCTCCGGCAGGTCGCGGGCGGCGAGGAGTTCACCATCACCCAAAATGGCGAGCCGAAGGCGAAACTTTCTGCCGTGGCCCCGCAGGAAGTCAGCAGCTATCTAAAAAACGGAATTCTAGTGCATCACACCGGTCAGAAAATAAATCCTGAAGAGATCGAGAAAGCTTTGGCTGAAGAATAAGTGCATCTGCTCGATGTCAATACTCTGATGGCACTGGCATGGGACGACAGTCATCATTATCAGTCGGCGCATTCGTGGTTTGCAAAAAATGCTCCATCGGGTTTTGCGACTTGCCATGTGACGCAAAGCGGTTTTCTGCGTCTGAGTTTAAATCCAAAAATAGTGAACTGCCAGCTCACGTCCGCCAAAGCGATTGAGAAGTTGAAAACGTTTGTCGAACATCCGAAACATCAATTTTGGGAAGACGGCCCAGTCAATGTTGGTTCAACTATTTGGCAGAGCGTCACTGGATACGGACAAGTCACTGATCTAAATCTTTTTTTAATTGCCCGTCGCCACGCTGGTAAGCTGGTGACATTCGATGGGAAGATTCGCAATTGGCTTTCGCCCGATGAGCAGCAATGGCTGGAAATCATTCCGCAAACGTGAAGCCCCCGCCCCAATATTTTTTGTTGAACGATTTGCTCCGCGCCACTTCCCGCTCGTTTTATTTAACGATGCGGATTTTGCCGTTGGCGATTCGTCCGCAAATCAGCCTCGCGTATTTGCTTGCTCGCGCCACTGACACGATTGCCGATACGGAAATTATTCCCGTTGAAAACCGTTTAAAAAATCTCGCCCAGTTTCGCGATCGCATTTTGGGAACGACGGATGTGCCGCTCGATTTTGGCGAATTGGCGAACCATCAAAGTCTGCCTGCGGAAAAAATTCTGCTCGAACGTTGCGAAGACGCTTTGAAAATTCTTTCACAATTTTCCGAAGCGGATCAAAAGGAGATTCGTAATGTTCTTAAAATTATCATCAGTGGTCAGGAATTAGATTTGCAACGCTTTGCCCGGTTGGGCCAGACTCCCTCGAGCGTTGACTCTCTACCGCAGATAAAAACAAATTTGGGCTCGACGGAGTCCCGCCCTACCGAGCTAAAAATCATCGCTCTCGCCGATGATTCCGAACTTGACGATTACACTTATCGCGTGGCCGGTTGCGTCGGCGAATTCTGGACGAAGATGTGTCGCGCTCATTTGTTTCCAAAGGAAAATCTCGACGATAAATTTTTAATCGCGAATGGAATTCGTTTTGGCAAAGGCCTGCAATTCGTCAACATTCTGCGCGATTTGCCGAAAGATTTGCGTCAGGGCCGCTGTTATATTCCGCAGGAAAATTTACACGCGATTGGCTTACAACCAATTGGTTTATTATCGCCCTTGAACGGAAAATGTTTTCACCCGCTTTTCCAAAAATATTTGGACCAAGCCGAGTCGCATTTGGCGGCGGGCTGGGAATACACCAACGCGCTGCCTGCCATTCAAGTCCGCCTCCGGCTGGCCTGTGCCTGGCCGATTTTGATTGGGATAAAGACATTGCGAAAATTGCGCGACGGAAATATTCTCGATCCCGCACAGCGAATTAAAATTAGCCGGGCGGAAGTTCGCCAAATCGTCATCCGTTCGATTTTAAGTCATCCGCGCCGCTCGGCCTGGGAACGCCAATTCCAGAAAATAGTTGATGGAAAAGAAAGTTGATTCCACCGGATTTTTTCGTTAAAAACTTGTCATGCAAATTAAAAAATTTCTTTTTCTATTCCTCGGCCTGATGGCGGGTCCGATTCTAGCGCAAAATACGAACCTGGAAGAACAAGTTTCCGATCCAGCTCGATCACCGGCAAAAACCAACATCGTGGAAAAATCCACCAATAAAATAGAGCAGCGCGAAACAGAAAAAAAACAACGAGCAGAACGGAAAGCCGCTGCCAAAGCGCAAGCCGCCGCAGAAAAAGCAAAAAAAGACGAGGCGAAAAGAATGAAAAAAAACTACTCGCGCAAAACAGAAATCAACGCCCCGTCCAGCGCGCCACTTTCACCCAGAGAAAAAAAATTAGCGGAGCTGTTGCAGAAATATAAAGCCGATCAAATCACACCCAGTGAATATCACGGCGAGCGCGCCAAAATCCTTGCGGAACCTTGAGCCACTAAATTTTGTTCAGCCCGTCAGTTTTCGCTGGCGGGTTTTTTTTATTTCAAACTTTACAATAAACTAAATCAAATCGCATGCATCATTTTAGATATTCGGGCCGCAAACTTTTTTGCGAAAATATTTCGGTGGAATCACTTGCCAAAAAATTTGGCACGCCCCTTTATATCTATTCGCAACAAACCATCGCGGATCATTTTCAAAAACTGGATAGCGCGCTCGCTCCGTTGGATCACCTGATTTGTTATGCGATGAAAGCCAATTCCAATCTGGCGGTGATGCGTTCGCTCGCAAAACTCGGCAGCGGTTTTGATGTCGTCAGCGGAGGCGAATTGCGTCGCGTGATTGCCGCCGGCGGCGATCCAAAGAAATGCGTGTTCGCCGGCGTGGGTAAAACGGAAAAGGAAATTGAATTCGCGCTGAAAAAAGGAATTTATTCTTTCAATGTCGAAAGCGAACCGGAGTTGATTCGCATCAATCGCGTCGCAGCCCGATTGAAGAAAATCGCGCCCGTCGCGGTGCGGGTCAATCCAAATATTGACGCGGGCACTCACGCGAAAATCACGACTGGCACTTACGAAAATAAATTTGGAATTCAGTTTGAACAGGTCGAAGGCGTTTATGCGCGCGCCCGCAAATTGAAAAACTTGCGGCTGCGAGGAATCCAAATGCACATCGGTTCCCAACTCACGGACGTCAAACCTTTCGAACTGGCGGTGGAAAAAGTTT
>JALYXC010000482.1 GCA_030947315.1 Verrucomicrobiota bacterium
GCTTGCATGACGTTCGCGGAAAGCAGCGTCAGCAGACTCGCGCTGCCAATCGCCACGCCGCGTTTGGAGAAAAATTGGCGAAGTTGCTCGACGGCGCGGCTTACCCGCTTTTGCGCGGCATCTTCGGACGCGCCAAAATTTTCGCCGACTTCGCGCAAACTTTTATTCTCAAAAAAGCGCAGGAGCAGCGCGTCGCGTTCTTCGCGGCTGAGGCTGTCCATCGCTTCGTCGAGCAACGGTTCGATGGGCGTCCAATCGGATTCAGGCGAGTTCATGGCGGCAAGTTCGACGGCGGTTTGTTCGCGAAGCTGGCGGCGCGATTCCTGTTTCCAAACGTTGATGGCAGTGCGCCGCGTCGTTTGAAAAAGCCACGCGCTCAAAAGCGTGTCAGGCTTTAATTTTTTTGCGCTGCGGGACAAATCGAGAAAAACCGATTGCGCAATTTCCTCGGCGAGATGCGAGGAACGGACCTGTCGCAACGCGGCGGAATAAACCAGATTCAAATGCCGCGTGACGAGCGACGCGAACGCAGTCTGGGAATTTTCGCTCGAGTATTGCTGCAATAAATCAAAGTCACTTGATGGCATTCATAAAGTATATCCACGCCGACTGAAGAAATCCGACAAAGTTTTTTTAGAAAAAAGACGAGCCCAACCAAACCGGAGAATTTTTTTTTACCAATTGCCCAGGTAAAGAATGTAACTGGAAGCGTAATTGGTTTTCATCTGAGCCATTTTTTTCCAGACTACCGAACCATCCAAGTATCCAACATTGCCGCCAACGCCGCCGATGCTTTGAGGAGTTTCGTTCGGTTTGCGGGAAGTGATAAATGTCTGTCCGTTGCGTTGAATAGGGCCGGATTTTCCATGCGGCGCAAAGACTAAGGTGTCTCCCCAATGATTGGCATCGGCGAGAATTACATTAGTGCCCGCGTCGGAGGTTTTTCGCGGCGAGACCCAAAAATAAGTCGCCGGCCACCCATTGGTATTGACGTCGCCCAGATAATTGTAGCCAATTAAATAACCATAAAGCGGATTGTAGCGGGGAAAAGTTCCAAAAGTAAAATTCGGACAATCAAGAATATTGGAATTGCCTGAATAGCGGACAAGGTTTGTGAAGGTGACGTTCGAGACGCGAATGCAATGGGTTTGAGCAGGAGTTTGGTTGTCTTTGCAAGGCGGAATTTTCTCCTGAAAATCATTCCCATACATGTGAATGGCCAGAATCGCCTGGCGCATATTGCTCTTGCAGGCCACGCGTTTGGCCCGTTCTTTGGCCGTCGCCAAAACCGGAAGAAGCAGGGCGGCCAGAATTGCAATAATGGCAATGACCACAAGCAATTCAATTAAAGTAAAAGCCATCTTGCTTTGGCAACGGGGCAAATTCACAACGAATTTTAACCTCTTTTTTCAATTGAAGCAAAGACATCTTCTCGAATCGCCCAGGGCAACCATTAAAAATATTTGATGAAATCGCGCCCGGAAATTTGTTTGCGGATTTTCACTTCGTTGGTCTAGCGTGGTCGCCTTTAAAAATTCGAAAAATAAAAATTCGTAAAAACAAAAATATGAAGAGCGCGCCATTGACCTGGGATGAATCAAAAAAATTAGCCGCCGGCTTGCATCGTTTGGCGCACAATCTTTGGTGGACCTGGAACCAGGGCGCGCAGGAAATTTTCCAGGAACTCTCGCCGCGCGGCTGGCAAAATCTGTATCACAATGCCGTGGCTATTTTGCATGAGGTTTCCGAGTATGAATTGAGCGTCCGTTTGCAGGATGCAGATTTCGCCCGGCGAGTCACCGAAGTTCTGAAAAATTTTGAGGCGTATCTTACCGACCAAAATACCTGGGGCAATCAACACGCGCCCGGTTTGAAAAAAAATCCGGTCGCCTATTTTTCCGCTGAATTCGGTTTTCACGAAACGTTGCCCATCGCGGCGGGCGGTTTGGGAATTCTCGCCGGCGACCACGCCAAATCGGCCAGCGATCTGGACATCGGTTTTGCGGGCATCACGCTTTTTTATCGCGAGGGATATTTTCAACAAACCATCAATCCAGATAATTGGCAGACGGAATATTACACCCTGTTGAATCCAAAAAATCTTCCGATCGAGCAGGTTTTGGATGCGCAGGGCGAGCCGTTGGTGGGCATGGT
>JALYXC010000497.1 GCA_030947315.1 Verrucomicrobiota bacterium
GGCGCTTAAAAAATGATCATCAATATCGCAGAGAGCCACAATATTTTGGCTGGCCACGCCCTGCAGATTTGCGCCGGCCCGATTGGCGGTGCCGATGGCGCCCAGGTTTAATTTTTCGTTAGGGGAAATTTTATTCCGGCCAAAGGAACTGTTCTTGCCGATGAAGAAAATTCCGGCGGCGCCCAGCGAAGTTTGTTTGATAAAACCACGGCGGCTGAATTGGTTTCTCATAAAATTTTTAGAAAGAAATTATTTTGTTTTTGCAGCGTCTCGTGAAATCTCGCGAACGAAAACATTTTTGAACCAAAGCGGACCCCCATGATTCTGTAATTCAATTTGGCCCGAGGGATAAATCGGTTTATCCCGTTCCCAATAATTTTCCATGGTGACATTGTCCACCACCAGTTCGTTATTTAAAAAAACATGCACTTTTTCGCCGACCATCAAAATACGAAAACGATTCCATTCACCGACGGGATGGTCGGCAAATTTTGAGGGGTGCCGCGGATTTTTTTGGTTGTTGTAAAGACCGCCCGAACCATCCGGCGGTTTGAATTGTCCGGGACTGTTGGTTTCCCAGATTTGCACTTGCGGACTGCCGCGCAGATAAATTCCACTGTCGCCTTTGGGCGGAATTTTCCAATCCACCAGCAATTCAAAATCGCCGTAATCTTTAGTCGTGCAAAGACTGTCGCCTTTGCCGCTAAACACCAACGCGCCATTTTCGACCTTCCAGCCTTCGCGCATTCGTTCATCAGCTTTGACTTGCGCGGCGGCCAATTCTCCCGCCGACATTTTTGCGCGTTTGGGCGGATTTTCAACCAACCCTTTCCAGCCGATTAAATCATGGCCGTTAAACAAGGCTTTAAATCCTTCGGGCGGAACATTGTCGGGCTGCGAAATAGACGGCAATTCTTTGATACGAATATTGCGAAAAGCGACTTCGCTGTTATGACCGAGAAAAGCGATGCGTCCCTGGTCGCGCCACATGCCAGGATGGCGGCCCAAAATTTCCGGATCGTGAACGTCATTTAAATTTCCGTCCACAATAGTCTTGCCATTGAGCACGACTTTGATCTGGCGGCCGATAGCGGTAATTTCTTCGATATTCCATTCACCTGGCTTTTTGACTGCGCCGCGCGTGGCGGGAAGAATGCGATAAACGGAGCCGCAGTTTTGCCCGACCTTGAGATGAGCATATTCCGGCGCACTGTCATCGAGCACTTGAACTTCCATTCCGATATAACCAATCTGGCCTTTCTCCTTGGGCGCGCGAAGGCCGACGCCATTGTTGGCGCCCGGTGTTAATTTAAACTCCAATCGCAGAATAAAATTGGAATACTCCTTGTCGCTGAACAAATCGCCACCGCCGTCGGGTGGACAAATCAATTCGCCATTTCTGACCAGATAGCCGCTCCCTTTTTTTTCAATGAGCGACCAGCCGTTTAAAGTTTTTCCATCGAAGAGCGCGACGAATCCGTCGTCAGATTCTTTTTGCGCGTTGAGGTGAATGGTGAAAAAAGTTGCGGCCAACAAAACGGCCAAAAAAGTTTTCGATTGTTTCATAATTTTTCCAGTTGAGAATAGCAAAGCTTTACAGATTCTGAAAAAAGAATCAAGCCGAAGTCCGAAAACGTCCGACACATTCTCTTCTTTATTGCAATTTGAAAGGCAGATGAAGGACGGTTGAATAAAGCCGCGCCAGGTTTGCGCCGACCCGTTCGTTGCGGAGGTCGGGGCCAAATGGAAGGGTGGCGGAGGAATCAAAATCGCCGAGCATCCGGCAATAAGTGCTGTTGGCCATGATGCCCAACAAATCACCGTTCTTGCTAAAAACAAAATCGCCGCGCGACGGATTGAATTTGCCAAAGAGTCCTTTCAAAACGCTGCGGTTGAGTTTGACATATCCGGGAGCGCTCGGGTCAATCTCGAATTTGCATTCGCCATAATAATTTTCCGCAGCTCCGACCAGGACGGCGTCCTGAAATTTAAATGGCGTGGGCGAGGCGCGATAAATTTTTCCGCCGAGTTGACGAGCTTCCGCAGTCGTGACGGGCATTAACACAATGCGCGGGTCCTGTGACTGAAAAGATAAAGCGCGAATGGGAACAAGCGTATTGTCGCGGGCCAACGTTCCGGTGAGTTTTTCCCAATCAGTTCCGGGATTCGATAAGGTCAGCGGAGTATTTTGGACATGACATATTGCGAAAATGTTGGCTCCATTGGCGACAAGAACGCTTTGAGTTTCTCGGCGTTTGGTTGTTTCATTGACGAACAAGCCGGGGCGGGAAGCGTTGATGCGAGCCTGGACTCGGTTAGTCAGGAATTCGGAGAAGATTGTATTGGGCGCCAGCGGACGATTCTCCCGAATCTCCTGTGTCAATTCACCTGACTTGGTGGCTAAAGTTTTTACGCCCTCGGCTAACTTGGCTTTCTCCGCGCGCTCCACGACCACCTCTTCCTGCATTTTGGCGGCTTGCGCAGTGGCATGGCGTTTTTCCACTTCGGCCACTTGAAGTTGTCCGGCCAACTGTTGACGTTCATTCAAGACGATCTGATTGCTTCTGGAAAGTTGCGCGAGTTGTTGTTGCAGGGCAGCGGCTTCCTGAGCGCGTTTTTTAAGTTCCGCTTCCATGGCGGCAAGTTTTTCTTTCGAAATTAGAGCGTCTGCAGAACTGCTCTGAAGTTTTTGGCTTAATGTTTGGACATTGGTTTGAGCTGCTACAAATTGCTGCTGGAGATTGGTTTGTTGTTGTTGTAACCGGGAAGTTTCCTGCTCTTGAGATTGCAGCGCTTGCTGAAAATTCTTCGCCTCTTTTTCGCGCTGACGTGCCGTTTGGCGAATGGCCTGCAGTTCGCCCATCAACAGGTCGCGATGTTTTTGTTCCTCTTCCAGGGCTAGTTGCATCACAGCAGCTACGTCCTTTCCGCTCTCCGGCGGATTGGTGGCGATGATGGTTTTAATCTGTGGCGTCGAACCTTCCTGAGAAACCTTGTTGATATCCACCGTGGAAAAAGCCAGCAGACTTACCAGCAGAAAATCGCAAATAACGATAAGAACACTACGATTCATAAAACATCGGGCGAGTCAGAAAGAACACTAGCCGCCTCAGCTTCGAGAAGTAATTTTCGCCGCAGCGGACGCAAATGGAAAATTTTAAAGATCGAAACAAAGATGATACCGAAAGAGGTTGACGAATAAGCTGCCATCAAACTCGGCTTGATCACGCCCATTGAAACCATGATCAACGAGATGATTGTTCCCGCAAAGCCGAGATAGAGTCCGGCATCGAAAAGATGTTCTTCATTGTCCAGCAATTTCAACTTGACGCGGGAAGGAAACTCCTGGCGGCGGATTTCGGCCAGTTTGATCAGGCAAGCGGTGTAAATAAGCGCTTGCAGCACGAAAAATAATAGTAAGGTCAACAAACTTAATTGATTCATAATAGTTGTAGTAACAGCGACGTTTCCAGCCGGCACTGCTTTGCTCACCGTGGGCAATTGCAGTCGAATCGGGAACTCCACATTCTGTTTTTCCTGAGCGAGAAACGGCTCGCCCAAAAGTAACACGACCAGCAGAAAACCGAACGCAAATAGTATCTCGCGCGCCACATACAATCCGGTCGCCTGGATCCGCGGTTCCAAAGGCGATGTCGCGGGCCGGGCGATATGCAGCCCGACAGCCAGCATAAATCCAGCGAGCAGGAATAAAAGCCATTTCACTGTCAGCGCAAACCAGGATTCCTGCCAGCATAAATCCACCGCCACGGCACGATTGAACCTGGAAAAATGCAGCCGTTGATCGCGTTTTAAAAGTTCATTCACGGCACCGGCGCCAAAGCGCAAACTCCAACTTAAATCTTTCTGCCCGGTTTGACTAAACTTCATCAAATATTTCGCGACGCCCGCAGGATTTCCAGAAAGTTGCACCGCAGAAAAAATTGTTGGCACCGGCGCGTCAGCCTTTCGCAAAAGGTTCGCGTGAAGACGGAGTGTTTCGGGATTTTCAATTTGTTCGACAAAAGCGACCAGTTGCCCCCAATTAAATCGCTGGCCGAGAAACATAAAATCGAGAAGCATCTGTTCAAGCGGTTGAGAATTTTCTCCCCGCAACGCCGCCGCTGCTCTCACAAAAAGAGCGTCGGTCAACGGTGGCGTCAAGTGTTGGCCATCCAACAAAAGTCCGCCAATCGAAAGGGCCGTGTCAAAGGCTTGTCCTGAAGACGACAATGAAGACGGAAAAAGAACGGTGTTCGTCAACTCCACGCATCGCAGTAATTCCTGTACTGCGGGATGCGTCGAGCCGCGCAAAAGGGTGATCGCTTTTTCCCGATTTTCTGATTGAACAACGAATCGGGTGAACGATTGGACTTCGAACGCGCTGTTCGTCCCGTTTTTCTCCTCCTCTGCGGAAAGAGGACTTTTTTGATTTCTTAGACTCGTCGGTGTGGTCGGCAAATTTAAGAAATTTTCCAGCCGCGAATCAGCCGCGCCTAAAATCTGCAACTGCGGATTCTCTTTCGATAAATTTTCCAAAGCCGAGCGAAGTTTTTCCCGCCCAGGTGTTTTCTCTTCTTGCGCGGCTCGCCACAACAACTCGGCCGCTCCGGATTTTTTCTCGCCCACCAGCCTCAGCCCTCGATCAATCAGGCCTGGAGTGTTCCGGCCCGCCCGTTGCAACACGCTGGCATCCACCGCGCGCAGATGAATCGGCATCAGCCAAGCCCA
>JALYXC010000520.1 GCA_030947315.1 Verrucomicrobiota bacterium
GTCGTGGAGCAATCTTGAAAGTTTATAAAATTTTTCATCAATCTTGTCTTGATTTATTTTTGTCGTAGTTGATCAGGGATTTCATAGAACTTTTTAAATAGGCGTGACTCAAAAAATTCAATTTCTGAATTGGGCATTTGTAAAATGCGGGCGGCAACCCCAGATTTTGTTTCAATTAATCTTAATCCCTGCGGTCCCATGACACTGACGGCCGTGGCCAGACTGTCGGCGATGAGGCAATTCGGTGCGATCACTGTGACCAGACTGTGATCGGTTAACCCAATTCCGGTGCGCGGATCCACAATGTGCGAGTAACGTTTTCCGGCGATTTCTAAATGTTGAAAAACATCGCCCGACGTGGCCAAGGCTGCCCGCGTTAATAAAACAAATTTCGAAGGCGGCGCGTTGGTCACATCAAGAGACGACAATTCAATACGCCATCCTTTTTTATGGGGCGGCGGATTACTAACCGCCAAATCACCGCCGCCCGCGACGAGCGCAGAATAAATTCCTCGCATCCGCAAAACTTTCAACGCCTCATCCACCGCGTATCCTTTGGCAATCGCGCCCAGATCCAGCCGCATATTTGGGACCAGAAGTTCGGCGGTGTGTTTTTGCGAATCGAGTTTTAGATTTTTATAACCGACCGCCGCGCGCGCTTCCGCCAGGGATTTTGCGTCGGGCATTTCGTGGGAACGTCTCGCCTTTCGCCAAAGATTCACGCTGGGTCCGACGGTGACATCAAATGCGCCGTCGCTTTTTCCAGAAAGTTCCTGCGAGCATTTTAAAACGCGCCATAAATCATCGCTCACTCGAACGGCTTTTCCTTTTCCAGCGGTGCGCGATAATCGGCTCAATTCGCTTTCAGGATCATAATCGCTCAAAAGATTATTGATCTGATTAATTCGCGAAAAAGCAGCCTCGGCGGCGGCCTCCGCGGAAAATTTATTTTGCGCGAATAAAACGATCCGAAAAGGCAACCCCATTGCCGGCCGATTAAATTCGTAACGAACGAGCGAACTCTTTTGGGAATGATTCGGCGGCGTGTGGCAGGCGCTGAGGATTAAAATTATGCCGCAAAAAAAATTGAAACTTTTTGAAAAATGAAATCGCACAAATTTATTTTGCCGCAAAATGGAATTTAGAAAAACAGAAAAAACAAAACGCGCCGAATGTTTTTCAATTCTTCTTGCATTCTTTCGCCCGCGCGATTGGACTACCGCCATGTTTCAATATGTTTCTCTGGCCCAGGATAAATCATGGCAACCCGGCCCTTATGATGGCGTCGAACTGATGATCCTGCACAAAAGCGAAGTGACGGGCGGCCTGACGGTGCTGCGCAAATTCAAGGAAGGCGCGACAATTCCGGCGCACATTCATCCGCAGGCCAATGAGTTCGCTTATATTCTTTCCGGCCAATGGGAAGAATCAGGAACCATTTATTCGACGGGAACTTTTTTTTTACGCGCCGAAAGGTGAGCAACATGGTCCGCACATTGCGCGCACAGAAGTAATCAGCCTCACGATATTCGATGGACCATTAACGGTGGTGTGAGCTTCTCATCGCCTCAGTGAAGTAACTTGAACAAGATTAAATGTCGAAGATTCAACTTTCCAAAATCGCCAGTGCGATGGCGTGTTGATCAGTGTGACTCAAACTAAGATGAACCCTTGTCGCGCCGCGTTGCTGCAAAAGTTTTTCTGCCGCGGTGTAAAAAATCACAAACGGCTCGCCGCTTTCTTTGCGGCCGATTTCTAAATCCTGCCAGCCGAGTTGCGCGCCAATGCCGGTGCCAAATGCTTTGGAAATGGCTTCCTTGGCGGCGAAACGCGCGGCTAGAAATGGCGCGGGATTTTTGTGCGAAAGGCAATAGGTGATTTCTGCGCCACGCAAAATGCGATTTAAAAATCTCTCACCAAATTTTTCGTAGGAAGCTTTGATCCGAGCCACTTCGATAATGTCAATGCCAGTGCCGAGTATCATTTTATGATTTACGATTGATCAGCAAGAAACTCGGATAGACACACGGCTTGTTGCTAGACTAATCTAATTCTTCACCGAGCGCAATTTGCCCAGATTGAAGGAAGGTTTTGACCAATTCGCCCTCGCCACAAACGGTCATTCCTGAAAATTCCTTGAACCATTTCCCGTTTGGAACTTCTGGCTCCGTTTCGAGCCAATCAATGAGTAAAGCGAGATGATGGACGGAAACATTTCTTTGTTCAACGCGGTCGAGCAGGTGCGTCAAAAGTTGCCGGGGAATATTTTGGCGGCGAACCCGTGGCATATTATTCGCCGTAAAAACCCCGCATAATTTCCGCCTTCAAACTTTTCACCTCGGCCGGGTCATTGGAATCAACCATCCGCTGGGCGAGAGCCGACAATTCTTTCCCTGAAAGTTGACGCTCACGCGCGAGTTCAAAAGCAAATTGAATCACTCGCGATTGTTCTGCGCGAGGCAAGTGTTTGATTTCATCAATTACGTCGCTGGCCGTCATGCTCATACAATATGGAGAAATGGCCGGCGCGCAAAATTCTTTTCATCCAGGTTAATTCTTCATCAATGCCAGCATGTCGCGCACCGCTTTTTCCAACCCCACAAAAATGGCGCGGCTGATTATGCTGTGGCCAATATTTAATTCCACGAGATGCGGCACACGATGGAGCAGGGAAAGATTTTGGTAATTTAAACCGTGTCCCGCATTGACTTTGAGGCCGAGTTGATGCGCTTGTTTCGCGGCGGAAATCAATCGCTCAATTTGTTCGTCGCACTTTGATTTGTGATTGAAACTTTCCGCGAAAGCGCCGGTGTGCAATTCAATAAACTGCGTTTCCACTCGCGCCGCTGCTTCGATCTGCTTTTCGTCCGGGGTAATAAACAAACTAATTTCGATTCCCGCGTCGTTTATT
>JALYXC010000339.1 GCA_030947315.1 Verrucomicrobiota bacterium
CAGATACGTCGTGCGCGGGCGCGTGTTCAACTCACCGAGCATTGAGAAATTTAATTGATGCGCCTTCAATTTTGAAACGCGGCTGTTTGGGTCGCCGATGTCGCCGAAGACAATCGCTTGCGCGGGACAAACCTGCTGGCACGCGGTCTTGATTTCACCGTCTCGGATGGTGCGGTTTTGATTTTCGGAAGTGATTCGCGCCTCGCTGATGCGCTGGATGCAGTAGGTGCATTTTTCCATAACGCCGCGCGAACGCACGGTCACGTTCGGATTCCGCATCGGCTTGAGGCTCGGCGTTTTGTAATCCGCGTATTGGAAAAAATTGAAGCGCCGCACTTTGTAAGGACAATTGTTCGAGCAATAACGCGTGCCGACGCAGCGATTGTAAATTTGCAGATTCAAGCCTTCCTTGTCCGTCACCGTCGCGGCAACGGGACACACCAGTTCGCAGGGCGCGTTCTCGCAGTGCATGCACGGCACGGGCTGATGCGTCATCGCGGGATTCGCCGGGTCGCCGCGAAAATAATTATCCACGCGAATCCATTGCATCACGCGACCGCGCGCGACCTCAGTTTTGCCGACGACCGGAATGTTATTCTCTGCCTGACACGCGAGCACGCAGGCGTTGCAACCGATGCACGCGCTCAAATCAATCGTCATGCCCCAGCGATAACCGTCGTATTTGAACTCCGCTGGTTTGAAAAGCGTTTCGGATTGCGGCGGCGATTTGGAGGTGTGTTGAACGAAGCCGGGATTCCTTTGAAACTCATCAACTGTTCCTTCACGAAAAATCTGGCGCTCCTCCGAATCTATCGTGTGCTGTGTCTGTGTAGTGACAAGCGAATAATGCGCGCCGGTCTTGGTGAGTTTCGCGCCTTCGGCAAAGCCTGGCGCGCTTGAAATTCGCAGCGGATAAACATTGAAGCCGGTTTTGCTTCCGACCTGACCGACGCGACTGCGTCCGCAACCAAATTGCAACGCGATGGACTTTTCCGTCTGACCCGGCGTGACCCAAACAGGCAAGCGCAGCTTACGGTCCTGGATTTCCAGCTCGACCATGTCGCCATTGGAAAGCTTCTCACGTTTCGCTAACGCGGGGCTGATCAAAGCGGCATTATCCCAAACGAGTTTGGTGATCGGCTTGGGTAATTCCTGAAGCCAGCCGTTATTCGCAAAGCGCCCATCATAAATGGTCGCGTCGGGACGGAAGGTGATTTCCAAATTCTGCGCAGCGGCTTTCGGCGGAAGGTTTGACTTATTTACTGAAATCGCCCGCAGCGAAACTTTCTTCTCCGGCAGCTCCGTGTTCGCAATCAAACCGTCGTGCAATGCCTGTCGCCAATTCTTTTCAGAATTTTCCGGCGAGACGCCGGAAGCACGTTGCGAATTCCAAAACTCATGAACAATGTCATAATCGCTTCGACCTGGCGGCGAAATCATCGCGCCCACAATTTCATGCGCGGATTTTCCGGCGTAGAGCGGCAGGATCAATGGCTGGACGATTGAAGTCGTTCCGTCAAACGACCGCGCATCGCTCCATGATTCCAAAAAATGATTCTGAGGAATGTGCCAGTCGCACAGGAAGGAAGTTTCATTCACGTCCGAACTCAAGTGCGCGCGGAATTTTGCCTTGGAAATATTTTCAGCCAATTGAAAATCTGCGGGCGCGGTGAAACCCGGATTGCCGCTCAGAATTATCAGTGCTTCGACCGAATCAGATTTCAAAGCCTCAACCAATTCGCCCAATGATTCCGTTTGATTCACCGGATTTGCTTCCGCGCTTTCGGTGAAGGTGATTGTGCTGCCGACATTGCCGAGGGAAAGATTCAGAGTGTGCGCCACCGCGTGAACTATTGGCGGTTGATTCTCTCCGGCAATGACAATGCTGCTGCCGCGATTTTTCAGAAGATCTTCGGCGATGGCGGAAAGCCATTGTAGGTGTGGCGGCGACGCCTCGTCGCCGGAACTGTTCTGCGACGAGGGCGTCGCAGCCACCATTTCCGCGAGCGAACGGGCAAACATTTCAACATCAACCGCCCGCATTGGCAGGCGATGATCCGCATTTGCGCCGGTGACAGTTGGAGAAGGTTCTACGACGTAAAGTCGATTCGCATCAGTCTGGTCAAATGTTGCGCGGCGGCGTTCAGCGAAATCGCGGGCGTAACAGACGCTGTTTGGATGAGATTGGAGAAAATCCGAATCGAGCGACAAAATGATTTTCGCTTTGTCGAAATGGAAATGGGTTTCGACAAATTCACCGAACGCGATTTTTGAACCTTCTCGAACGTTGTCGCGATTGACCGGTTCAAATTGATGCCATTTGGCCCTGGGCATTTTCGCCAGCAATGATTGGATTTGAAAGTGAAGCGTTGGCGACGTGATGGTTTCGGTCAAAATTCTCAAGCCGCTGCCGCCCTTAGCTTGTTGCGATTGCAAAACTTCATTGAGCGCGAACACAAAATTATCCCACGTATCGGGCTGGCCATTTTTCAAAACGACTTGCGAGCGGTCTGGATCGTAGAGGTCAAGCAACGCGGCTTGATGAAAAATGTTCGTCGCGCCGAGGCTCGCAGGATGGTCGGGATTGCCTTCGATTTTAGTGGGATGACCTTCGTGGCTTTCCGCGAGCAGGCCGGTGGCGAATCCGCCCAGGGTCATGGCGGTCGCATAGAACAAGGGTTTACCGGGAATGATTTCTTCGGGCTGCTTGACGTAAGGGACAACTTTTTCAAGCGGCTGGCGCGTGCAGGCGGGGACTGTGGCGAGAGCGGCGGATGCGCCCATGAGTTTTAGAAAATTGCGGCGGTTGAAGTTACTGAGTTCGGATGCGCCCGGCGGAAATTCGCGGTGAAGAGATTCTTGAAAATCTTTCGCGCCCGCCAACTCGTCCAAGCTGCGCCAGATAGCCGACTGAGAGCCAGCTGACGGTTGGGTGCCCGCGTTCTTCAATCGTAAATCGTCATTCATAAATCGTAAATCCTATCT
>JALYXC010000525.1 GCA_030947315.1 Verrucomicrobiota bacterium
GGTGAGGCTCATGTGAATGTGTAGTTTCGCCGGCATGAGTGTGTTCATGGTCATGATGATTTTCTAAATGAACATCAAATTTTATTCCTTCAATATTCGATTTTAGCTGGCGCGTGGCGTGAAGATGGTAGCCGCCCAAACCTAGTTTTTCCAATTCATGTTGGAGCTGACGAAAATCAACGCCGAGGTCGAGCATCGCGCCGATGAACATATCGCCGCTGATGCCGCTGAAAATATCGAGGTAAAGAGTTTTCATAGTTTGTAAAATGTCTCCCAACGAACGGGAAGGTTGCAAAAAAGAAGAACTTTTTTGGCCACAGATGAACACAGATTTTCACGGATATTTTTTAAAATCTCTGTTTCGTCTGTGTCAATCCGTGACTAATTCTTTTTGATTTCTGATTTCAAATCCTTCGCAATCTTACCGAGACAATTTTTCTGCGGCCAACGCATTCATTTGGCTGGCGGCATAACCGGCGCCAAAACCATTATCAATATTGACGACGGTGACACCGCTTCCGCAACTATTCAACATTCCCAGCAACGCCGCCATCCCGCCAAAACTCGCGCCATAACCGACGCTGGTCGGCACCGCAATAATTGGTTTGGAAATCAATCCGGCAATCACGCTGGGCAATGCGCCTTCCATTCCCGCAACAACAATAACGACATTCGCGTTTTGAATTTGTTCCAGTTTTCCGAACAGCCGGTGCAGTCCAGAAACGCCCACATCGGCAATTTGTTCCACTCGATTTCCCATGATGGCTGCTGTGATCGCGGCTTCTTCGGCCACGGGCAAATCACTGGTGCCCGCGCAAATCACCACGATTTTTCCGGCGCGTTTCGGCAGCGTTTTTTTTTCAAACGTGATGCACCGAGCGGTTTCATGATAAATTGCGCCCTTCAATTTTTTCAAGATGGAGCGGGCGATTTCCGATGAAATTCTGGTAATAAGAAAAGCGTTTTCACGGGCGCGAATTTGCGCGGCGATTTTAATTATTTGTTCGGCAGTTTTGCCAGCGCCGTAAATAACTTCGGGAAAATTCTTGCGCAAGGAGCGATGCAAATCCACCTGCGCAAAACCCAAATCAGCGACGGGCGCAACCTGAAACGCCCCCAGAATTTTTTCGCGCGAAATTTTTCCGGCGCGAAATTGTTCGAGCAGTTTGGTTGCTTCGTCTGTTGTCACGCTGAGAAAATGGCATTTAAATTGAAATTTAAAATCTCAAACTTTAATGGTGATGCCGGAAAAGTCGGGCGCGATTTTGGAACAGGTACCACACGATAAAAATATTAAACAAGAGAATCAAAAAAACGCTGGTCGAATAGCCGTGAATCAATTCAAAAATTTCAATCGGAATAAAAAAAGCCGATTCGCCAATGGCCAGCCAGCCCGCCCAACTCACGCGAAAGATCAATCCGATTCCCTCCACCAACGAAAACAAGCTATAAACCAACGTGCCGGCGGCGACCCATAGCACTCTGGCTTCGGTAAGTTTTCCCACTTGCACGGCGAGATCAGTGAAAAATTTTTTTTCTGGATTTAAGCGCAGCCATTGCAGCAGGTTTTGATAAATTTCCGGCAAATCATTATTAGCGAGCGCATAAGCGGTGAGCGCCATGGATAAAAAAAGCGCCCCTTTTACAAGTTTGAGGCCGATGATGACGTAAAACGTCGGGGCAATTTGTTTTTTTTCTTCAGGCATCAACGAATTTTCTCCAGAAGCAATGAGAGTAAATCTTCAATTTTAATTCGCGTTTGTTGCGCCGTGTCGCGCTCGCGCAAGGTCACGGTGCCGGGTAATTCCGCCCCGCGGTTCCTGATTTCATGATGCGAGGAATCTTTCTGTTCGTTTGGGAGGGCAGAGTCGCCCAGCGTCTCAAAATCAATCGTCACGCAAAACGGCGTTCCGATTTCGTCTTGTCGCGCATAACGACGGCCAATGGCGCCACTCTCGTCGTAAAAGCAATTGAAGTGTGATTTCAGCGAATTAAAAACCTCGCGCGCTTTGGCCACGAGTTCCGGTTTATTTTTGAGCAAGGGAAAAATTCCCACTTTGATCGGCGCGATGCGCGGATGAAATCGCATCACGATTCGTTGTTCCACTTTTCCGTTGACGTCGGTTTTTTCTTCCTCCCGATAACCGGCGCAAATGATCGCAAGGGTCAATCGATCCAATCCTGCGGAAGGCTCAATGACATGCGGCAAATAAACGCCGCGCAAAAGTTTTTCGCAAAAAATCTTGGCCTCCTCGCGAGATTTGTTGCGGTCATTCCAATCTTCTTGAACTTCAGAAATGAAATTGCGCTTTTGCTCGTCGCTCAATTTCGCGGCGGCTCCGCGCAATTCGTCGTCAAAAATTTCGAGAGATTTGCCGGAATGTTTTTGATGCTGCGTGAGATCGAAATCTCCGCGCGCCGCGATGCCTTCCAATTCCTCCGTGCCAAACGGAAACTTGAAAAGAATGTCCACGGTGGCCTGGGCGTAATGCGCAAGTTCCTCTTTTTTTTGCCAATGATAATCCAACACATCCGCGCTCAAACCGATCCGATGGTAAGATTCCGTTCTTTGCGCAACCCAATAACGATGCCACATTTCCCAGCCCCAATTCGGCTGCGGCGCGGACAAGTCGGCGCTCTCACTCCATCGCGCCACAGAGCCGTGCCTCAGCCGGATGGCTTCGTTGGGTGGAATAAAAAATTCCAATTCCATCTGCTCGAATTCCCGGGAGCGAAAGGTGTAATTGCGCGGCGTAATTTCGTTGCGAAAGGCTTTGCCGATTTGGCCGATACCGAACGGAATTTTCACGCGAGACGAATCGAAAACATTTTTGAACTGAACGAAAATGGCCTGCGCCGTTTCAGGCCGAAGATAAGCGAGGTTTTCGTCGCTCTCAATCGGGCCGTAGTGCGATTTAAACATCAAGTTGAAGGCGCGCGGTTCAGTCTTTTCGCCCGCGCAGTTCGCCACCGTCTTGCTCGGCTTCTGTGGACAAGGAATGGCGGCGATGTGATCCGCGCGAAACCGGCCTTTGCAGGTTTTGCAGTCGAGCATCTGGTCGGCAAACGTGTCCACATGACCGGAGGCTTTCCAAATCGCCGGATGCATGATGATCGAAGCGTCGAGGCCGACCACATCTTCCCGATCGCGCGTCATCGCGTTCCACCAGGCCTCGCGAAGATTGCGTTTAAGTTCTGCGCCGAGAGGGCCGTAATCCCAAAAGCCATTGATGCCGCCGTAAATTTCTGACGATTGAAAAATGAATCCGCGTCGTTTGCACAACGACACAATTTTTTCCATCAACTCGTTGGTTTTCGGTTCCGCCACAAGCTGGGCAGTTTTCTTGAACACATCGGCGATGTCAAGAAATGGGAGATCTTTTCAGCATTATTCAAATATTTTTACCGTTGATATCGCGGGTCTCGCGCATTAAAAAAAATAAAAATTCCATCCGCAAAATCCGTGTAATTCGCGTTCCAAAAAATATCTGGAACCTTGCCGGGGCCGAATATCGCGCGAAAAAAAATTCTGTTAATTCAGTTAATTTTGTAAAAACTCCGCAAATGAAAGACGGCGAAATTTGCGTGCGGCATTTTGCAACTCGGAAACCAATTCGCCTAAAATGGGAAAATGGGATCATCACGCATCTGGAGGAAATTCCCGAGGCGAGTCAGGATTCATGGATTGCGCCGACTCTTTTCGATTTGCAAATCAATGGTTATGGCGGGATTGATTTTCAGCAGGATAACTTAACCGAAGTGGCTTTGCTTTCCGCCGCGCGACAACTTCTTCGCGACGGCTGCGGAAAATTTCTTCTCACGCTGATCACGGATGATTGGGAAAAATTGATGGCGCGGTTGCGTCACGTAAAAGCGTTGCGCGAAAAATCTTTCGAATTGAAATCCGCTATCGTCGGCTGGCATATTGAGGGGCCGTTTCTTTCGGAACAACCCGGTTTTCACGGGGCGCATAATCCAGAGTGGATGCGCAATCCGACACCCGAAAACATTCGTGAATTACGCGATTTGACCGAAAATGATCCGCTGCTTTTAACGATGGCGCCTGAACGAGACGGCGCGATTGAAGCCATTTCTTTGGCAGCTTCGCTCGGAATAAAAATCAGTCTGGGCCACACCAATGCCTCGGCAGAAATTTTGCAAAAAGCCGTTCAGGCCGGCGCCACTGCCTTCACTCATTTGGCGAATGGTTGTCCGCGCGAATTAGATCGGCACGACAATATTCTCTGGCGCATTTTTGAAACGGCCGGTCTGAGGGTTAGTCTGATTCCTGATCGAATCCATGTTTCTCCCGCTTTGTTTCGTTTGGTTCATCGCGTGTTGAGATCGGAGAATATTTATTACACCACCGATGCGATGTCTGCCGCCGGCGCGCCGCCGGGAAAATATAAACTGGCGAATTTAGAACTGGCCGTGGGCGAAGACCAAATTGTCCGGCGACCGGGCCAAACTAATTTCGCCGGCTCCGCCTTAAAACCGATCCAGGGAATTTTTCGCGCGGCGCAAATGTTGCATTGTTCCTGGCAGGAAATCTGGCCGCGTTTTTCCGAGCATCCGGCAAAACTCATGGGGTTGTCCAACGCTCTGGAAATCGGCCAGCCCGCGAATTTTTGTTTGCTTAAATTTGCCGGTGAAAATCAACTGGCCGAATGGCAAAGTTGGAGGAATGGCGCTCGTTGTCAAGCCCTTCCGGAAACAGAATAATTATTTCACGGCTGGGGAACCTTCGCCCAATCTTTCAAAAAAATATCAATGCCGATATCTGTGAGCGGATGATGATAGAGTTGCTCGAGCACATCGAAACCTAAAGTGCAAACATCCGATCCGGCCAGCGCCGCTTCCAGCACATGCAACGGATGACGAACTGCGGCGGTTAAAATTTCCGTGGCAAAACCGTAGTTGTCATAAATGGTGCGGATCTGGCGCGTTAAATCCATTCCGATATGGCCAATCGCATCAAGTCGCCCCACGAACGGGCTGATGTAACTGGCGCCAACTTTCGCGGCGAGCAACGCTTGCAACGGAGAAAAAGTCACCGTCACATTGGTTTTGATTCCT
>JALYXC010000533.1 GCA_030947315.1 Verrucomicrobiota bacterium
TTGGCGAATCGAGCCAGACGTCAACCATTAACGGGCAGACTTCCTGGGCGGTCACTCATTCTTATTTGCTAACGCCTATGACGGTCGGCGAATTTGTCATTCCCGCGCTCAAAGTGGAAATCGCCGGGACACGTTTGACCAGTCCACCATTGAAATTAAAAGTCACAGCGGCGCCAGAAAATTCTTCCGCCGAAAACAAAGAAGCTTTTCTCAAATTGATCGGGCCAAAAAAAGAAATTTATCTTGGCGAAGTCATGCCGATTGAACTGCGCCTTTACTTTCAAAATGTCCGCAATGTTTCTCTGCCGCAAATCCCGAGTGACGGCTTGATGGTTGGCAATATGCCCGAAAAGCCCGAGCAAACTCGCGTGCAAATGGGCGGCATGATTTATAATCTGGCTATATTTCGGCTGCCCGTTTCCGCCCCAAAAATTGGAACATTCACGCTTGGGCCGGCCGCTTGCAGTTTGACTTTACTTTCCGGCGCGCGCGATTTTTTCGGCAATTTTTCGCAAGGACGAAATATCACTTTAATCAGCGGATCAAATATTGTTCAAGTCCTGCCACTGCCCGAAAAAGACAAACCGCCCACGTTCCAAGGAGCCATCGGAAATTTTTCTCTTTCGCTCAACGCCAGTCCGACCACGGTTGCCGTGGGCGATCCGATTACCGTAAAAATTCAAATTAAAGGACGCGGTTCGCTTGATTTACTGCGGTTGCCCGAACAAATTTCGTGGCGCGAATTTAAAATTTATTCGCCCTCCAGCAAAATTGAAACGACCGATCCGCTCGGACTCGAAGGCGCGAAAAATTTTGAGCTTGTCATCTCGCCGCAAAATGCCGGTATCAAGGAATTGCCTCCTTTTTCATTTAGTTTTTTCGATTCTGAAAAAAAAACTTATCGCACCGTCACGCATCCTGCGATTCCGCTGACAGTTCGGGCCAGCGCCGCCACGCCCCAACCCACAGTGATTTCCACCACCCAAAAACCAAATGAAAATACGGCGACGGCTCAGGAAATTCTTCACATCAAACCGCAGTTGGGCGCGGTCAGCGCCTGGCGTCCGCCGTTAATTCAACAGCCGTTGTTTTTGATTTTGTCGAGTATCGCGCCGTTGTTCTGGATCGGCTCGACGATTATTCGCAAACAGAAAGAAAAACTGGCCAACAATCCGAAATTGCGCCGTCATCGTGAAGTCGCCCGAATTGTTGAAAAAGGTTTGCAGGATTTACGGCGGCTTGCTGCGGAAAATAAAACCGAAGAATTTTTCGCCCTCGTGTTTCGTTTGTTGCAGGAAAAAATCGGCGAGCGGCTTGATCTCCCTGCAGCCAGCATTACCGAATCCATTTTGGAGGACGAATTGAAGCCGCGCGGGCTAAATCCAGCAACGCTCGCCTCGCTGCACGAACTTTTTCAAAATTGCAATCAGGCTCGTTATGCGCCGCAGCGCACCAGTCAGGAATTAGCCGCTTATATTCCGCAAGTGCAAAGTGCGATGAGCGATTTAAAAAAGTTGAAATGAAAAATCTTCGTTTATTTTTCAGCCTTTTGTTGGCGATTTTGTTCAGCGCATTTTCAATGGGGAATTTGCGCGCGGAAAATATTTCTGCTGCGTTCAATCACGCCAATCAACTGTACGAGCGGCAAAAATTTTTAGACGCCGCGGCCGCTTACGGAAAAATAATTCAAACCGGACAAATCTCTTCCGCGCTTTATTTTAATCTCGGTAACGCCCGATTCAAAGCAGGACAAATCGGCCGCGCCATTCTCGCTTATCGGCAGGCCGAAAAACTCTCGCCGCGCGATCCGGAAATTCGAGCCAATTTATATTTTTCCCGCAGCAAAGTTTTAGGAGGAAATCCGCTCGCTTCCAATTTTCTCATTCGAGTGCTGAACCGATTTACTCTGAACGAATGGACTCTTTTCACCGCCGCTTTGGCGGCAATTTTCTTTTTGCTTTTGGCCTTGCGACAGTGGCGGATGAAAAAAAATCTTCAAACGTTCACGAAAATAGTAGGAGGGATTTTTATTTTTTGCGCCCTGAGTTTGGGACTGGTTGCTCAACAACAACTGTTGACCGAATCAGCGGTCGTGATTGTTCCTGAAGCGGTGGCGCGACGCGGTCCCTTTGATGAATCACAAAGTTTTTTCACCGTGCGCGATGGCGCCGAATTGACTGTGCTCGACCGCAAAAATAATTGGCTGCAAATCGCCGATGTCCAGAATCGCATCGGCTGGTTGCCGCAAGGGCAAGTGGTAATTGTTAATTAAAATGGCGAGGTGATTCTCGAACCAACCACCCCGGCTTCGCTGGTGGTGGGCGGCTCATTACTCAGGATGCTCAGGTCGCGCAGGGCACGATAGAACCGGAAGGGCCCGTTGGTAAGTTCTAACGTAACTTTTCTCTCCGGCCCCAGTATGTTTGTGCTAAAGGCCGTCCAATCGGTAAAGTTGGTTGACCATTCCAGCACATGAGTTGCTCCCAACGCGCCTTCGAGGGTAAGTCGGAGATGATTGCTGGGAGCATTTTCCATTTTTAAGAAAAAATCGTCGTTGAGAATCGTGCATATTCCCGGCCGAACAATGACACCATTGCCTCCACGCCAAAACCAACCGGTCACAGAAAATGTTTCATCATCTTCGTTGTTGGTGTCGCCGAATACTTGGAACTGCCCAAAGATTTTGGTTTGGGCCGGACCGGGGCCAAAGCTCCAAGGACCTCCTGTTCCTTGGTAATCTGAATTCGCCATGGCAGTGCCGTCGTGAGTCGAAAATTCGCCGGACGAATACTGCTCCGTTTCTCGGGAAGTTGACATAAAAAATGTCACAAGATTACTTCTACCCTGTCCTTCAAGAACCACCGGATTGCTGAGAGAAATTTCCAACACATCGTCATCCCAAATGGTGCATCGCCCAACCCGCCCGCCGGGAGAAGTCCCAAAACCAAATACCTCGTTAGCTTCATTAATTTCATCACCAATGACCTGGACATAGACAATTTTATTGGTTTCACCTGGTTTAAAGGCGATCGCTCCGTTGGTCGGAATAAAATCCCTCCCGCTCGTCGCCGGATATTGATTAACACCGCTATAGTCTATAAGAATAGGTGAATAAGAGCCCAATTCGTAGGTTCCGAACGAAACCCAGAAAAGTTCTTCGCACGGCTCGGATAGTGAAATAACGAATGCTGCGTTGGTTGTTCCGGAGTTTCCTTCAACAACCTGGATATCATTCACAAAGACAAGTGGATTGCATGCGACCGCAAGATCAGTCGAAAACATTATCAAAACTAAACATCGCCACAGGAGCATTTTCATACTTCGCGTGAAGATTACCCTTTTTCGGCAACGTAGCGCAATCAGGGCGAGGTATAGAAAGGAGTAAGCGAATGTCCAAAGAATTATCAGGCAATTGGTTGAATATTTTGCGTCACTTTGTTTGAGATAGGTTTCGATTTGCGTCAATTTTATTGCGGTTAATTCCTTTCTTTTTAAAATCGTCCTGTGAAAGCATTTTCTTTGGCGTTATTTTGCGCGATAGTCAGTTCCGTTTTTTCTGCCAATTCAAATGACGGCGTTAAAATTACAAAGTTGGAAAATAAATTGCGCGTGGAAATCGGCGGGAAATTGTTCACCGAATATTATTTTAAAAATGTCCCGCGCCCGTTTTGTTATCCGCTGATTGGGCCGGGCGATTTACCGGTAACGCGCAATTGGCCAATGAAAGAAACGCCCGGCGAAGAACGTGATCATCTACATCATCGCTCGCTTTGGTTCGGCCACGAAAAGGTCAATGGCAATGATTTTTGGAGCGAAGAAAAAAATTTCGGCAAACAGGTTCCTCAAAAATTTACGGAGATTAGTTCTGGTGAAAAATTTGGCGTCATCACATCGCAAAACAATTGGGTTTCGCACGAGGGCAAAATTATTTGCACCGATGACCGGACGCTAAAAATTTACAATCAACCGAATCCGAAAATTTTTGATTTTGAAATCACAATTCACGCGGACCATGGCGAACTATGGTTGGGCGATTCTAAAGACGCGGGAATGTCCATTCGTGTTGCAGAAACAATGCGGCCCATGCACGGAAAAGATCAGCCCGGCGATGGTCATATCGTGATGAGCAGCGGAATTTCTGACGACAGCCCTTCAGTGCTGGCGGCGCGAAAAGAAAAACGCGAGGACAATACCTGGGGAAAACGCGCGGACTGGGTTGATTATTTTGGACCGGTGAATGGAAAAATTGTCGGGATCGCGATTTTCGATCATCCGAAAAATTACGGTCATCCAACGCATTGGCATGTGCGCGATTACGGCTTGTTCACGGCAAATCCTTTTGGTTTGCACTATTTCGAAAAGAAACCGGAAGGCGCAGGCGATTTGAAAATTCCGGCGGGACAAAGCGTGACGTTTCGTTATCGTTTCGTTTTGCATGAAGGCAATGAGAAACAGGGAAAAATCGCCGAACTTTACCAAAAATTTATTTCCGAAAAATCGAAGTGAAATATTTATTGAAAAGATTATGAAAAATATAAATCGCAGAAATTTTTTGAAACAAAGCGCGCTGGCAACCGCCGCGATGGGTTTGTCAGCGAAATCATGGTCGCAAGTTGCCGGAGCCAATGAGGACATCCGTATCGCCGTCGTCGGTTTTCACGGACGTGGCGATAATCACATCAGCGAATGGACAAAAATGAAAGGCGTTCGACTCGTGGCGCTCTGTGACGTGGACAAAAAAGTTTTAGACAATGGCGTTGCCAAATTAAAAAAGGATAACAACGACATCGCAGGCTTCATTGACATCCGCAAACTTCTCGAAAGCAAAAATCTCGACGCTATTTCCATTGCCACGCCGAACCATTGGCACGCGCTGGCGGCGATTTGGGGAATTCAGGCGGGCAAAGATGTTTATTTGGAGAAACCAGTTTCACACAATGTTTGGGAAGGAAGAAAGATCGTTGAAGCCGCTCGCAAATATAATAAAATTGTCCAGACCGGCACACAGTCGCGCTCGAGTTTGGCGATTCGTGAAGCGATTGAATGGGTTAAGGCGGGAAACCTTGGCGCGATAAAAATTTCGCGCGGCCTTTGCTATAAACCGCGTCCGAGTATTGGCAAAACCACTGGCCCGCAGCCCGTGCCAGAATCGGTGGACTATAATTTATGGAGCGGACCTGCGCCACTGGTCCCGCCGCGCCGAAATTCATCGAAGTGGGGAACGATCCATTATGATTGGCATTGGTTTTGGAATTACGGCAACGGCGATATGGGAAATCAAGGCATTCATCAGATGGATATCGCGCGCCGTTTTATTGATTCGAACGAACTTTCCCCGCGCATTTTTTCTGTCGGCGGACGACTCGGTTATGAAGACGATGGCGAAACTCCGAACACCATCATGGTCTATCACGATTACGGAAAAGTGCCGTTACTTTTTGAAGTGCGCGGTTTGCCGGAAAAAACTGGCTCAACGAAAATGGATAAATTCAAAGGCGCGGATGTGGGCAATATTTGCCATTGCGAAAATGGTTATCTGGTTATCACGCATAGCTACGGGCACGCGACGGCTTACGACAACCATGATAAAGAAATTAAAAAATTCGAAGGCGAAGAAAATCATTTTGCGAATTTCATCAAAGCGGTGCGCAGCCGTAAAGTGAGTGATTTGAACGCGGATATTTTGGAAGGACATCTTTCATCCGCGCTTTGTCACACGGGAAATATTTCCTATCGTACCGGCAAACAAGAAAAGCCGGAGAAAATCAAAGAGGCACTTAAGAGCGACAAAGAAGCGACTGAAACGTTTGAGCGAATGGCATCGCATTTGGAAGCCAATGGCGTTGATTTGACGAAAACAAAAGCAACGCTTGGCACGTTTTTGAAAATGGATACGAAAGCCGAAACATTTACAAACAATTCAGCAGCGAATAAATTGCTCAGGCGAGACTATCGCGAGCCATTCGTTGTGCCGGAAAAAGTTTAAAAGTAGCGGCCCCTCGTGTGAGAGCTGGAATTTTCACTCACGCTGTTAAAAAAATAAATGCGGCGCTCCTACGAGACGCCGCTGCGTTTCCTTTGCTAAATTCTTTTTTCGTCCGCGTCAATCAAGTCCACGAAACATTGAATATCGTCGCGACGAGCCAGGCCATTTTGCTCCTTCCGCAATTTTAAGCGGGCCTGTAATGCTTCGTCGCCGTTCCGTCCGTAGTTCAAAACTTGTTCGCGATGGGCGGCTTTTTCCGCATCGGTTCTCTTCACATTTTTTAAAACCCAGTCCGCTACTTCGCCATCGGTGATCGTGTTTTTGACAACGTTAATAAACTCTTCGGACGTCACTCCGGCGGCTTTCAACCATGCGCCATCAAAACCCTCGGTGAAATTTTCCTGATAATCCGGATGCAATTTTCCGGCGAGGTGCAGACGAATTTTATCAACGAAACGAGGCAGACAAACCCAGCCGGACATGACTTCGCGCGGGCTGCGCGGATAAATTATTTCATTCATGGCGCTGATTTTCCAGAGGTTGGACAGAAGCGCAATTGCAAAATCTCCATTTTAGATTTTGAATGGAAATATCGAAAAATTTAAAATGAACCACAACGCAAAATTTGATTTCGACCTGGCCATAATTGGCGGCGGCAGCGGCGGTTACGCAGCGGCGCGAGTCGCGGTTACGCATGGATTGCAAACAGCCATTATCGAAGGCGCAGAGGAAGTGGGCGGACTTTGTATTTTACGCGGCTGCATGCCGACCAAGGCGCTCCTGTACGCGGCGGATGTTTTGCATCTGGCGCGGAAAGCGGAAACGTGGGGACTGAAAATTCCGAGCGCTGGATTTGATTTTGCGAAAGTCATGGCGCGCAAAGATGCAATGGTCAAAGAATTTGCCGAGTATCGTCAGCAGCAATTGGGCGATGGGAGATTTAAATTCATTCGCGCACTCGCTCGTTTCACCGATGCGCACACTTTGGATTTGAGCAACGGCGAAAAAATTACCGCGAATAATTTTATCATCAGCACCGGGTCCGTGACGGCGCCTTCGCCCTTGCCGCATTTGAAAGAGGTCGGCTGCCTGACCAGCGACGAAGCGTTATCGCTCACCAAACTTCCCAAATCAATCATCGTTCTCGGCGGCGGCGCAGTCGCGGTGGAGTTTGCTCAATTTTTTTCCCGGCTCGATGTCAAGGTCACGCTGGTGCAACGCAGCGAACATCTTTTGCGCGATTTCGATACGGACGCGGCTCTGGAACTTGCCAAAGTTTTTCGGCGCGAGGGCATGACGGTTATCAGCGGAACGCGTTTGATTGATGCTTCGCGCAAAAACGGTTTGAAAGAGGTCTCGTTTCAATTTGAAAAGAGAATCAGGCGCATCGCGGCCGAAAAGATTTTATTTGCGCTGGGTCGTTGTCCAAATACCGGGAACCTCGATTTGGACAAAGCCGGCGTCGAAACCGAATTTGGCCGTATCATCACGAACCCGCATATGGAAACAACCGCGCCGCATATTTTTGCGGCCGGCGATTGCACCGGGCCGCATGGAATCGTACACATTGCCATTCAGCAAGGCGAAATTGCCGCGTATAATATTTTTAATCCTGCAACAAAAAAGAGCATTGATTACCGGCTGCTTGTGAATGTCGTTTTTACCGATCCGCAATTGGCCAGCGTCGGTTTGACCGAAAAAGAAGCGCAGGCACGAAGCATTCCGTATCTTGTGGCGAGCTATCCGTTCAGTGATCACGGCAAATCACTTCTCATGGAAGCGAAGGATGGTTTCGTGAAAATACTGGCGAACCCCGTGACCGGCGAAATTACCGGCGGCAGTTGCGTGGGGCCGATGGGGGGAGAATTAATTCATGAAATTGTGGCGGCCATGCATAAACGCATGACGGTGCAGGAATTGGCCGCAATGCCGCATTATCATCCGACGCTCGCTGAAATCTGGACTTTTCCCGCTGAAGAATTAGCGGAAAAAATCGCGGCGCGATAATAGGTTTTTTCTACTTCCATTTCGGATTATTATTATTCGGCATTTTCAAATTTTATTGGCAGCGCGGGCAAAGACCAAAAAATTCGAGGTTGTGGCTGATTGATTTAAAACCATTGCGGCGCGCAATTTTTGTTTCCAATTCCTGCGGGAAACAATCCGCGACTTCAACGATGTCCGAGCATCTCGTGCAGATGAGATGATGATGATGACCATCGTCATCTTCGCCCACCAATTCGTAGCGCGCTGCGCCATCGCCAAAATCAAAACGTTTAACCATCCCCATGCTTTCCAGCAAATGCATCGAACGATAAATGGTCGCCAAATCGCAGTCGCCCTGAGCCAGCCGCGAAAAAATTTCCTTGTTCGACAAGGGATGCGGGTGCTCGCGCAAAAGATTGAGGATGGCTTGGCGCGGTCTGGTGATTTTACGCGAGGTCCGGCGCAAACGT
>JALYXC010000344.1 GCA_030947315.1 Verrucomicrobiota bacterium
CTGATGGCGATGAGAAAAATGCCTATCCATTTTACGATCGCTGGGGAGACAGCTTCAATACCAGCGGAGAATTTGTGACCGTCAACATTGCGCGCGGTCTCGGTTGCTTAACTTTTTTAATGGCACAAACTTCGCTCAAAACTCAAGCGTGGAAACCCGTTTCTGCGCAGATCATCGGGTTGCCCGACAAATTGGGTTTCAATAAATCAGTCACTGTCCAAATCCAGGCGCCCGGATTTGATTTGAATTCGGGGCGAACGGTGTGGGAATCAGCCGATCATGAGCCGGTCATTTTGCCGGGCAAAAAATCTTTTGTTTTTACACCTTCAAAAACCAAAGCGCAATGGTTGGAAGCTGAAACGCTTTTGCCCGATGGACGCAGATTTTTTGCGGTTACCAATTTCAACCTTTTTCCATGATAAAAAAAGAGGAAGAGATTTTGGTCTCTTCCTCTGGAACACTGGCTTAAAGCCAGGTGAAATAATTTATTTAATAATTTTTCTGGCGCATTTTTTGTTCATGATCGGCTGTTTCGCCTACTTCGGTCCCAGTCGCTCCGCCTAAAACTCCCACGTTAATCACTTCGGGATTGTAATTAAATAAATGGGTGCTGTCGGCCGCTTCCGGATTTTCATTTTCCACCGTCGGCGCTTCTACGACGGGCACACTGGCCAAACTGGAGCGAAAACCGGTTTGATAAGCGGTGGTGTAAAGGCCGCTGCGCAATTCAGGATGCGTTTCCGGACGGCGTTTGATTTGGCTGACGGGCGCGGCCATGGCCATGGCCGTATCGACATCGGCGGCAGAAAAACTGGCGTCCGATTGCGTTGAGGAACAACCGGTCCAAATAAAAGAACCGAAAGTGGCTGCGAGGATCAGCCGGGTGAGTTGGCTTGCTGCGAATTTAGTATTTGTCTTCATGGGTCGAAAATATAAAACAAAATCCAAGTTGTCAACCATCAAAACGCCATAAAAAAAATCAGCTATTTCTGCAAAGGGAAATTTCAGTTAGATGCTAGTGATAAATCGCAATGGCTCCCAAAAATTTTCGTGTCGTCTTTCTCCACGAAATTCGGCAGCCGAATTTAACAGGCGAGATGCCCGTTCCACCAGATCCTTCAGGGCTTTTCCACTGGAGGAGACGTCTTGGGGTTAGGAACGGACAGTTTGGGCCAACGTGTTTCTGGCGCCGGAGGCTCATCGGGCCGGCGTGGTTTAGGTTTGAGCACTTCGGCAAATTTTTCCCGTTGAGCAGGCGTTAATTCCTCCCGAATCTGGTCGCGGACTTTTTTTAATTCGTCGCGCAATTGCGGATTAATTTGTTCGTAGAGCGGCTTGGTTCGTTCCTGGCTTTTTTTGATAATTTTTTCAATGCGCTCATGTTGATTGGTGGTCAAATTTAATTGCTTATCCATCTTGCGCAGAAATTCCATGCGTTGCAGATGGACCGGGTAAGAATTGCGGGGCGGCAAATTTGGCGGCGGATGTGACGGGCGTCGGCTTAACAAAGTTCCTGTAAAAATTCCCGAACAAAAAATAACCAGCGTGGCCAGGATGACTTTCCAATAACTCACCAGGAATCCTCAAGATGCGGCTGATCCACCGCCGCAAAAACAGCGTTATCCAAATCCTGCGAAAGATCTTCTAAGGACGAATCTATTGAACGGCCTGACCAGACGCCGAGCAATAACATGAGCGCAACACAAGAAGCGGCCGCCCGCGACAAACTTTTTCCCCAAAGATGCCACAGATCTGCGGCTGGCTTGGTCAGATGCGCCAGGATTCGTTTTTCAAAAGCGTAGGGAACTTGATCGCTCGGAGGATTTTTCCGGGCCGCTGCCAGTAATTTTTTTTCCAATTCGTTTAAATTCATAACAACATTTTTTCAGACGTGAGCTTCTAATTTCCGGTTACAGATACTTTTCACGGACGATTTTTGCCAGCGCTTTTCGCATTTCGGCGCGGGCCCGAAAAGCGCGAACTTTCACCAACGAGATGGACCAGCCGGTTAATTGCGCGATTTCTTTAACAGAACGTTCTTCAATTTCCAACAGCGTGATGACCATTTTAGCGGCGGGAGAAAGTTGATCGAGCAGGCGAGTGACGAGAGCGCGCGCAGCTTCCGCATTTTCGCTTCCATCGGGAGCGACGACAAATTTCGCGAGCCAATCGGTTTCCGGTTGGCTCAATTCGGTGAAGGACGTTTCGCGATTGCGCTGATGGGCCCGTAAAAAATCGTAGCAGGTGCGCACCGCCAGCCGCATAAGCCAATGTTCAAAAGGCGCTTCGCCGCGGAAGCTTTTCAGCTTTTGAAATGCTTTGATGAAAATTTCCTGAACGATGTCTTCAACTTCACTTTCGCGGCGGGCATAACGGCGCGCCGTGGCAAAAATGCGCGGCTGATATTTTTTAATCAACGATTCAAAGCTGGCCGTGTCTCCATTTAAAACGGCGGCAATCAATTCCGAATCGCTTTCCATGGGCGCGCACTGTGACAAGAAAAATTGCGTAAAGCGAGATGGAATGGAGCAAATGAAACATTAAAAAAAAGCGCTGCCGGAACTTCTGTCGGGCAGCGCCTTTAACTATTCAATTTGTCCGATACAGCGCTTATTTCTTATCTTCAGGTTTTTCGTCGGTCGGTTTGGGATGATGTTTTGGGCCAGGACCGCCCGGGCCGCCAGGGTGGTCTTTCATCATTTTTTTCTGATGTTCCAATTTGCCGAGCAATTCGGTTTCTTCGGCGGTGATGGTTCCGTCGGTTTTTTTCTTTTGGAGTTCGGTCATTTTTTTATCCGCGGCTTCTTTATATTTGGCGCGGCGTTCTTCGGGAGGAAGTTTTTCCATTTCTTCGCGATTCAAGCCCAGGGCTTTTCCCATTTTTTCCATTTCTTCACGGCGCTTCGCAGCGGCTTCGGGATGTTTTTCGCGAAACTCTTTCATTTTCGCTTCGCGTTCTTCCGGCGTTAAATCCTTCAGTTTTTCCCGCAGTTCCTCGCGATTCGGTTTTTGAGGTTCATCGGCGCGGAGAAAAGCAGGCGCGCTGAACGCCACCAGTCCGGTCATTAAGTATATAATTTTTGTTGTTTTCATAATTCTACTTTTTGTTTTGTTAACTGTGCCAGGAAAGACGAAGGCGATCGGAGGAAAGTTACGAAAAGGTAGCGCACGCCTCCCGCGTGCTGGGTTCGGCGTCGCGCCGAACCCGCGAGCAGAAAGAAAACCTCCTAATTTTCAGAGCCTAAGAGTGTTCGATCCAGTCGGCGCGACGCCGACTGGTGCAGCCGGGACGGCCGCGCTCCCCAGACTCACGGCAAACTTTGCACCCGATAAAAACTTTGCGCGCCTCCGGCAGTCGCGGTGAAACGATACTGGCTTCCCGGCACAATTGTCTGCAACGAGGCCGCCACCGGCGTGAATGGAACGGAAAGATTAGTCGCGCTCTGTAATTGGAAATTGCCGACCGCGCCGTTTAAAATTTGAAAGTCAATTTGAACCTGATTCGCGGGCAGAAGCTGAATTTGCGTCACGCGCACAGTGGCCGGCGGCGTAATCACGCTCACAAATTTGGCCGGGCCGTAAGGCAAGAAGCGATTGGAAACTTTTGCTCCGGCTTGCAATAAATAATTGCCATTGGTCACCGGAATAAAATTAAAAGTCGTGGCAGGAATTTCCGTCACGAGCGGTTCGATCAATTGTTCCGCATCGGAAACGCTGATGTCGTCCAGATAAAATCCAACGCCCAAACTGGTTTGATTGAAGAAACTGCCGCCGTTAAATTCGTAAATAAATCGAACACGAATTGGTTGTCCGGCAAACGCCGCGAGCGAATTGGTTTTTCGGCTGAAGACGCTTTCACCGCTTCCGCCCGTTCCGGCCTGGCCCCAAATGTTTTGCCAGGTCATACCGGCATCAGTGGAAATTTGGGCGCGAGCAACTTGCGTCGTGGTCGCGAAACCGAGACGACTCGCAAAAATCAATGCGCTGTTCGTGCCGGGAAGAAGGGAGGCATTCAATGCCAGTGATTGCATTTCTCCAACAGGCTGCGCCAAATGAAAAGACGATGCGCCGGACGCTTTGGTGTCAGAGACAATCAATGAATATCCCGGACTGATCACCGCCGTGACATTTGAACTTCCATTTTCTGCTCCTTCAATAGTGGTGAACGGAATGCGCCGGGTTTGTTGCCAGCGATAACTGGTCGCCGCGCCCACGGTGTTGAACGTGTAAATATTGGGTTGATTGTTGAAGGCCGGGTCCGGTCCGCTAATAATGGGCGGCGAATAAATGGGATGAAAATCCACCTTGAAATTATTGTTGCTAACAATCAGCGCGTTCGTTTGAAAATTGCTTAAGTTCGCTGCCGAAAAAGTCACCGTATAATTTCCATTTCCGGGAACCGGCACGGAATAGCCGCCGGAATTTGCGCTAATCGCGTAAAAACTGGAGCCAGAAATTTCCACTCCCACACCGCCGACTCCTTCGCCTAAATCATAAAAGCCATTGGTATTCAAATCATAATAAACCACGCCCGTCACAAATGGAGTCAGCCCGAAACGCGATCCGAAATCTTGCGTGACCAGTTGCGGGCCGACCGAGCCGTTGTTGCCATCCACCACGCCTATTCCTATTTCGCGAAAATTGGCGCTGTGAATATTGTTGCGATGATCGGGCGGATTTTGCATCCCGCCGGTGCTGGGATCGCCGCCCCAATCCACGTCAAAACCAGCGTGGCCATAGAAAACATCTTTGGAATAAGAAAAAACATTTTCGCCCAGCGTTGACCAATTCAAATAGCCGGAGTTGGTGGCGCGTTGCGGAAGCGAACTGCCATTGGAGCCAATATGTCCTTGAAACTGGTTGGTGAACATGTCGCCGCTGTGCAATCGCGCGGCGCGAATCAAATTTGAATTCAACGAGAGCGGCGGCGCTGGAGGAATCAAATTAAATTGCGCAACCATCAAATTTAAATCAACCGCAAACGTCGCGTAGGCCGCCACTACATTTGGAACGGCCGTGTCGCGCAAACGAATTGCTTCGGCCGGCGGACTAGCGCGCGAACGATTGATG